>JBAVQZ010000033.1:0-6230 GCA_049694515.1 Paracoccaceae bacterium
CGCGTTTCCGGAAATCCTACCTCGAGCATTTCCCCGGCTTTTACGAAACGGGCGATGCCGGCATAATCGACGGGGATGGCTATCTTCATATCATGGCGCGCACGGATGACGTGATCAACGTGGCGGGTCACCGGCTGTCGACCGGCGGGATGGAAGAGATCCTGGCGGGTCACCCCGATGTCGCCGAATGCGCTGTGATCGGTATCGCCGACGAGTTGAAGGGCCAGCTTCCGATGGGTTTTGTCTGCCTGACGAAGGGCGTGAACCGGCCGCACGAAGATATCGTGAAGGAATGTATCGCGCGGGTGCGCGACCAGATCGGTCCGGTTGCGGCGTTCAAGCTAGCCTGCGTTGTGGATCGCCTTCCCAAGACACGCTCGGGCAAGATTCTGCGCGCAACGATGGTCAAGATCGCCAATGGCGAAGAGTTCAAGATGCCCGCCACCATCGACGATCCGGCAATTCTCGACGAAATTGCTGACGCCCTGAGAATGATGGGTTACCCTTCGGGCGGATAGGGCTGTTTCTCGGCCGATCGGTGTTATTTAACGGTTTGAGTCATCGGTTTTTGTAACTTGTGGCAAAGATGTATATATTTTGACTCCACAACCTTAACGAGTACTGCGTCAAGGCAATCACGCACTCAGGCAAAGGAAGCGCCGCGTGTCGTCCCCGGAAGGTCACAAGAACGAGCCGTATGACGACGTGTCCGTGCGGCTGGGCAAGCGGGCGGCTCTTCTGGGGCATGATATCCGCAATGCCGTGTCGGACATTCTGGGCGGACTGACGCTTGCGGATCTCGAACCGCTCGATCCGGAGTCCCGTCAGCAGCTTCGCCGGGTCAAAAGCGCCAGCGAGCAGCTCGCCCTGCTCAGCGACGAGGTCCTGGCACTCGTAATGGGCGAGGCCCACCCGGCGAACGGGGCCGGCGACGGGCTTCAACTCATGCCGTTCCTGGAGGATATTGAAGCGCGCTGGTCGGCCCATGCCCGCGAAAAGGGGCTGGGATTCTCGCTCGAACTGGGCGCGGATCTGCCGGTGACGATCGGAACCGAACGCGGCGCGCTGGACCGCATCCTGGCCAATCTCATCGGCAACGCGGTGAAACATACAGAGGCCGGCGAGGTGACGCTTTCGGTGGGAATGCGCGCTCAGGAGGCGCTCAGCCTTACGGTGCGCGACCCCGGCCCCGGCTTCAGCGACGGGGCGCTGGCGCGACTGTTCGAGGCAAACGGCCGCCCGCCTGAAAACGACACGCCCGGCAGCGGACTGGGCCTGCATATCGTGCGCAGCCTCGCCGACCGCATCAATGCCCGGATAGAGGTCGGCAACCGCGCGATCGGCGGCGCCGAGGTGGCCCTTCTGCTACCGCGCGCGGCCTGGGCGCCGGGCGTCTCGGGCCGGCCGGAGACCGCCGAGACACTGCCCGATCTGCACGGGAAATACGTTCTGGTGGCCGAAGACAACGAGACCAACCAGCTTCTGATCCGCCAGATGCTCGATACATTGGGTGCCGCGTGCCGCCTGGCTGCCGATGGTCAAGAGGCGCTCGACTGCCTTGAGCGTGAGCGCTTCGACCTTGCCCTGATAGATATCGAGATGCCTCGCCTGTCCGGGCTCGACCTGATCCGCACTCTCCGCGCCGAGGAACGCGACCCGGACCAGCCCCTGCCCGTCCTTGCGATAACCGCCTACGTGCTGAGTGCTAACCGCGAGGAAATCTACGAGGCCGGCGCCGACGGCATCCTTGCCAAGCCGATCATGAGCCTGGAGTCCTTCGGAGAAGCGATCGGCACCGTCCTCCAGATGCAGACCCGAGCGCGCCATGCCCCCGCGACAGCGACCGATGCACCGCCGCTTGACTCGCTCCACCTCGAGAGGCTGCTTGCGCTGGCGGGCGACGCCAACGGGCGTGAGTTGCTGGAACGCCTTCGGCAGGATTTCCGAACCGTGCAAAGCGGTATTCAGAACGCCCTGAGCGCACCGGATTTCGCCCTGCTTCGGGCGCGAACGCATGTTCTGATTTCGCTGTCCGGAGCGGTCGGTGCAGAGGATCTTCAGACCCTGGCCGAGGCGTTGAACGCGGCGGCCCATGGCAAGGAGCGAATGATCGCCCGCACCCTGGGTCCAAGGGTGATCCGGCGCATCGACACCCTGCTGTGTCGGCTGGACGGGGAGTATGACCGACGTTTCACGGATAGCCTGTCATGACTCCGTTGCTGCTGATCGAGGACACGCCGTCGCTTCAGATGGTCTATGAATCGGTCCTGCGGGGGGCCGGGCACGAGGTCATGAGCGCCGACACCGCGTCCGAAGGCCTGGAGCGTTTCCGGGCGCAGCGGCCGAACGTGGTCCTGCTCGATCTGATGCTGCCCGACCGGCCGGGACTGGACGTTATGCGCGAGCTTCTGGACATCCAGCCCGAGACGCACGTCGTTGTCATTACGGCGAACGGCTCCATCAACCGCGCGGTCGAGGCGATGCGCGGCGGGGCCTACGAATTCCTGCTCAAGCCGTTCAGCGAACAGCGCCTGCTCAACGCGGTGGAAAACGCGCTTGCCGATTGCGCCCGCCTGCGTGGCGACCGCCAGCCGCCGGTCGAGGAAGGCGCTTTGAGCGCCTTCGTCGGAAGTTCCGACGCGATGCAGAAGGTTTATGAACGCATCCGCTCGGTCAGCCGCTCCATGGCGACGGTGTTCCTGACCGGCGAAAGCGGCACCGGAAAGGAGATCTGCGCGCAGGCGATCCACGATGCCTCGCTGCGTGCGGGCGGCCCGTTCGTGCCGCTCAATTGCGGCGCGATTCCCGGCGATCTGCTGGAGTCGGAGGTGTTCGGCCATCTCAAGGGGTCCTTCACCGGCGCCATCGCCGACAAGCAGGGCGCGGCCGCCGTGGCGGACGGCGGCACGCTGTTTCTTGACGAAATCTGCGAAATGGACATGAACCTGCAGACGAAGTTGCTGCGATTCCTGCAAACCTCGACGATCCAGCCGGTCGGTGCGTCGCATCCGCGAAAGGTGAATGTCCGCATCATCTGCGCCACCAACCGCGACCCGATGGAAGAGGTGCGGCGGGGGCGGTTCCGCGAGGATCTGTATTACCGCCTGCACGTGGTGCCGATCCACCTGCCGCCGCTGCGCGAGCGCGACGACGACGTGATCGAGATCGCGGCCGATGCGCTGACGCGATTTTCGACAGAAGAGTCGAGAAATTTCAAAGGCTTGTCTGAAGACGTGAAGGATCTCTTCTATCGGCTCGACTGGCCCGGCAATGTGCGCCAGCTTCTCAATGTGCTGCGCCATGCCGTGGTCCTGAACGACGGTCCGGTGCTGACCGTGGACATGCTTCCCGCCGAACTCGGCCTTGACCGCGACGCCACCGGCAGATCGGCCCGCATCAATGGCCGGGGCGCGCCCCCGCGCCCGCCGGGCCTCACCCTTGACGGGCTGCTGGGCAGGACGCTTGCGGAGATCGAGCAACTGGTGATCGAGGAAACCATCGCGCAGGAAGGCGGCTCGGTGCCGCGGGCCGCGCGCGTGCTGGATGTCTCTCCGTCCACGCTGTATCGCAAGCGCGAGGCTTGGGCGCAGAAGACTTCTGACGGTGCGCCCCCGCCTAGACGAACTGCTCCCGGATCAGCCGCTCCTCAAGCCCGTGACCGGGATCGAACAGGATCCGGTGGCTGATCTCGGGATCACTGGAAATCTCGACCGACACGACATTCCCGGCCGAGCGGCTGTCGGCATCGGCCATCACCGGCCGTTTAGAGGGTTGCAGAACATCGAACCGCACCTGCGCGTCGCTGGGCAACAGCGCCCCGCGCCACCGCCGCGGCCTGAACGCGGACATCGCCGTCAAGGCCAGGACGTCCGACCCGATCGGCAGGATCGGCCCGTGGGCGGAGTAGTTGTAGGCGGTCGAGCCCGCCGGGGTGGACACCAGGGCCCCGTCGCAGACCAGCTCCTCCAGCCGTACCTTGCCGTCTATCGAAATCCGAAGTTTCGCGGCTTGCGGGCCGGCGCGAAGCAGCGACACCTCGTTGATCGCCAGGGCTTCATGCACGGTACCGTCAGCGGCGATCGCATGCATCCTGAGCGGATGGATGACTTCTTCCTCGGCCTGATCGAGACGCTCGATCAGGCCGGGCTCGTGATACTCGTTCATCAGAAAGCCCACGGTGCCACAGTTCATGCCATAGACCGGCGCATCAAGCGACTGGGTGCCGTGCAGCGTCTGAAGCATGAACCCGTCGCCGCCCAGCGCCACGATGACATCCGCCTCATCGGGCGGGACATCGCCGTATTGCTGCGCAAGATGCCGCCGCGCGGCGTCGGCAATGTCGGTCTGGTTCGCCATGAAGGCGATCTTCTTGTCGGGCATGTGCGGCGTCCTTCCTCGGCGCATTGTTCGCCGCGGCAGCCGCGGAACTCAAGCCCTGATAGGGCGCTTGCATCATCCAATGTTGCCGGCGCCGGATGGTGCGAAACTTTCCGATCCGCGGCCCGCATTTCGCGGATACCGCAAAACCCGTCGCTATCCGCCCTTTCAGGGCAGGGGAATCTGGGCTAGATACGCACGCATTCCGACCCAGTCAGGAGAGTCTCATGAACGCCCCGCACCGCGACGCCGGATTCTTTACCGAAGCTCTGTCCACCCGGGACCCCGAAATCGCCGACGCCATCAGCAAGGAGCTGGGACGCCAGCGCGACGAGATCGAGCTGATCGCCTCGGAAAACATCGTCAGCCGCGCCGTGATGGAGGCGCAGGGCTCGGTGATGACCAACAAATACGCAGAAGGCTATCCCGGCCGCCGCTATTACGGCGGCTGCCAGTTCGTCGACATCGCCGAGAACCTGGCGATCGACCGGGCCAAACAACTTTTCGGCTGTGGCTTCGCCAACGTCCAGCCCAACTCGGGCAGCCAGGCCAACCAGGGCGTGTTCACCGCGCTGCTGCAGCCCGGCGACACGATCCTGGGCATGAGCCTGGACGCCGGCGGCCACCTGACCCACGGCGCGAAGCCCAACCAGTCGGGCAAGTGGTTCAACGCCATCCAGTACGGCGTGCGCAAGCAGGACAGCCTGATCGACTACGACCAGGTGCAAGAGTTGGCCACCGAACATCAGCCCAAGCTGATCATCGCCGGCGGCTCGGCGATCCCGCGCCAGGTCGATTTCGCGAAGATGCGGGAAATCGCCGACAGCGTCGGCGCCTTCCTGCTGGTGGACATGGCGCATTTCGCCGGGCTCGTGGCCGGCGGTCACCACCCCTCGCCCTTCCCGCACGCCCATGTCGCCACCACGACCACCCACAAGACGCTTCGCGGACCGCGCGGCGGCATGATCCTGACCGACGACGAAACGATCGCCAAGAAGGTGAACTCGGCGATCTTCCCCGGCATCCAGGGCGGCCCGCTGATGCACGTGATCGCGGCCAAGGCCGTCGCCTTCGGCGAAGCGTTGCGCCCCGGCTTCAAGGATTACACCGCGCAGGTGATCCGCAACGCCCAGGCGCTGGCCGACCAGCTGATGAAAGGCGGGCTCGATATCGTCACCGGCGGCACCGACACCCATGTCCTGCTGGTCGATCTGCGGCCCAAGGGCGTGAAGGGCAACGCCACCGAGAAGGCCCTCGGCCGCGCCCACATCACCTGCAACAAGAACGGCATCCCCTTCGATCCCGAAAAGCCCACCGTCACCTCCGGCGTCCGGCTCGGCACACCCGCGGGCACGACCCGCGGCTTCGGCGAGCCCGAGTTCCGCCAGATCGCCGACTGGATCACCGAGGTCGTGGACGGGCTTGCCACAAATGGCGAAGAGGGCAATGGCGCAGTCGAAGACAAGGTGAAGGCCGAAGTGATGGAGCTTTGCGGCCGTTTCCCAATCTATCCCGATCTCTGACCGGCGGGCCGACCCGCGACATGGCCGGGTCGCCCTGCTTCTTTTCCGCGGGAAATATCCTCGGGGGTCCGGGGGCGGAAAGCCCCCGGCCTGAGCGCCCCCCGGGGCGCGAGGAAAAAGGTGTCGCCCTGCAAGGGCGGCATCCTGATGGAACAGGCGTTACAGGAACCCGCGCCAGACCAGAACGCCCACCAACAGGCCGAACACCACGATCAGGCTGAACGCGATGCTGCCCAGCATCCCGAGCGCGGCGTCGATGCGCCGTTCCTTCGGGTCGATCGTCCGAAGATGCGCCATCACCCGGCGTTCCGCCACTTCCAGCCTTGCAAG
>JBAVQZ010000034.1:0-2965 GCA_049694515.1 Paracoccaceae bacterium
GCCAATAGGTGATGTCCGCGTGGCCCGGGCGGAACTTCTCGGCGATGTCGCCGTAATCCTTCGACCGCTGATCGGCGTTCTCGATCATCAGCTGGATCGGCGTTCCGGTCGTCTGCCCCTCGAACACGCCGGACAGAATCCGAACCGCGTCGGGTTCGCGCCGCTGCGTGGTGTATTTCGACTGCCCCGGCTTGCGGCGGTCCAGCCACTGCTGGAGCATCGCATCGTCCAGCGTCACGCCGGGCGGGCAGCCATCGACCGTGGCGCCCAGAGCGGGGCCGTGGCTTTCGCCCCATGTGGTGACGCGAAACAGATGGCCGAAAGTGTTTATGCTCATGCAGGGCGCTCCTTTGCCGCCGGAATAGCGGCAGGCGCATCTTGCCGCAAGCCTGTCGCGAAGCACGAAAAGGGCCGCCGGGACGCTTCCGGCGGCCTCATCCGCGACGCGCGGGCGGCCTACTCGGCGGCCAGCTTGGCGAGATAGGCATAGATGTCCGGCGCATCCTCCTTGTGGCGCAGCTTGAACGTCATGTTCGACCGCACGCTGTTATCGCCCGAAAAGTCACGCAGAAACGCGGTCGGATCCTGCACGTAGGCAATGAAATTGTCTTCCGTCCAGACAAGGCCGTTGTCGGCAGCCTCCTGCATCGCGGTGGAATAACGGAACCCGTCCTCGTGGCCGGCCTTGCGGCCCGGCAGGCCATAGAGGTTCGGCCCCGTCTTGGCGCCGCGGCCGGCCAGCTTTTCGCCCGCGTCGTTCTGTACGGTATGGCAGGCGACACACTGGCGGAAGGCTTTCTCTCCCTTGGCCGGGTCGCCGGTCATGCCGTCATGGCTATCCGCGAACGCAGGAGCGGCCAGCGCCAAGCCGGCGGCAACGAGAGCCAGATTGATTTTCATGGTATCCCTCCTTCCAGGAAATCGTACCGTTCCACCATAGAAGTGCCGGGGGCTTGGTCAATTCCCCGACCCTCAAATGGCCGTGTCCGGCCGCCGATCGCGACACCATGCCGCCCGCGCATCCTGACGTATCACATCACGCCCTTGTCCCCGGCCTCTTGCCGGCCTAGAGTCATCACTCACCTCGGGGTGCCCCGACCAGGGCTGAGATGCGCACCGCGCGAACCCGTTGAACCTGAACCGGTTAAGACCGGCGGAGGGAAGGTAGATGGATCGCCTCCACACCCCTGACCCCGCCCGTCGTGAATGGAGGATGACCAAATGAGATATCCGATCATCGCTGCGGGACTGATTGCTGTTGCGACATCCGTGTCGGCGCAGCAAAAGCCCGTTCTGACAGTCTATACCTATGACAGTTTCATCGCCGAGTGGGGGCCCGGCCCGCAAGTGGAAAAGGCGTTCGAGGCCGAATGCGGCTGCGACCTGAAATTCGTCGCCACCGGCGACGGCGCGGCCCTGCTGGGACGGCTGAAACTGGAGGGCGAGCGCACCAGGGCCGATGTCGTTCTGGGGCTCGACACCAACCTGACGTCGGCTGCAAAGGCGACGGGGCTTTTCGCGCCGCATGGCGTGACGGCGCCGAAACTCGACCTGCCGTTGACGTGGGACGACGATACCTTTCTGCCTTATGACTGGGGCTATTTCGCCTTCGTCTATGACAAGACGAAACTGGCCAACCCGCCCACCAGTTTCGAGGCGCTGGCCGCCGCGCCGGACGATCTGAAGATCGTGATCGAGGATCCGCGCTCCTCCACCCCCGGCCTCGGGCTGCTGCTGTGGGTCAAGATGGCCTATGGCGACCGCGCGCCGGAGATCTGGAAGGGGCTGGCGCCGCATATCGTGACCGTCACCAAGGGCTGGTCCGAGGCCTATGGCATGTTCCTCGACGGCGAGGCCGACATGGTGCTGTCCTACACCACCTCACCCGCCTATCACCTGATCGCCGAGGCTGACGACACCAAGGCCGCCGCCCCCTTCGACGAAGGCCATTACATGCAGATCGAGGTGGCCGGCCGCATCGCCGGATCGGATCAGCCGGAACTGGCGCGGCAATTCCTGGCCTTCATGCTGACCGACGCGTTCCAGGGCACCATCCCGACGACCAACTGGATGTATCCCGCCGTCACGCCCGAGGCCGGCCTGCCGACGGGGTTCGAGACCCTGATCCAGCCAAAACAGGCTCTGATCTATTCCGCCGACGAGGCGGCCGCGCTGCGTGATCCGGCGCTCGAGGAATGGCGCGCCGCGCTGTCGAAATAGGGCCGGGCCTCTGGGCCGGGATCGGGGTCGCGGCTCTGATCCTGGCCTTGACGCTGGGTACGCTTACCGCGGTCTTTCTGCGGGCAGAGGCGTTTTCCGCGCTGGGGCCCGCAGATTGGGCCGCTGTGCGCTTTACCCTGCTTCAGGCAACGCTTTCGGCGGCACTGAGCGTCACCCTGGCCGTGCCGGTCGCCCGCGCGCTGGCCCGCCGCCAGTTTCCCGGGCGCGGTCTGCTGATCACGCTTCTGGGTGCCCCTTTCATCCTGCCCGTGATCGTTGCCGTACTGGGCCTTCTCGCGGTTTTCGGCCGAAATGGTCTCTTCAATGCCGGTCTGGCCTGGCTCGGGCTGGGTCCCGTTTCGATTTTCGGGCTTCAGGGCGTTCTGCTGGCGCATGTGTTCTTCAACCTGCCGCTGGCGACGCGGCTGATCCTTCAGGGATGGCGCGACATCCCGTCCGAGCGGTTTCGTCTGGCAGCCTCGCTGGGTTTTTCGGCGCGGGACGTGACCCGCTGGCTTGAACGGCCGATGCTGCGAACCGTTCTGCCCGGCGCTTTCGTTGTGATCTTCGTGATCTGCATGACCAGTTTCGCCGTCGTACTGACCCTTGGTGGTGGCCCGCGGGCGACCACGGTGGAACTGGCGATCTATCAGGCATTCCGCTTCGATTTCGACCTTTCGCGCGCCGCGCTGCTGTCGCTCGTGCAGTTCTCGCTGTCGGCGCTCGCGGCGGCGCTGGCCGTGTG
>JBAVQZ010000035.1:0-21674 GCA_049694515.1 Paracoccaceae bacterium
GACATCGGCGACGGTCGCGACCCTCAGCAGCGAGCCGAAAACCAGCGCGGTGGCGAAGGCCGTCACCGCGACGTAACGCAGACCATAAGGATCACGGCGGGAGACACGCAGGTCGGGCTGCACGGCGCGGGCGGCTTTCACCCGTTCGGCCATGCGCGCCAGATGGGCGGCCCACACCGCCTCGGACCCGAAATCGCCGGCGCCGATGGCCTGGCTGTCGGACAGCGCCGCGATCGGACGGCCCGGAAGAGTCTGATCCAGCCGGTCAAGCGCCTCGGCCCGTGACGGCCAGCGGAACGCGCGCAGCCCGTATCCGAGCGTCGCCAGAAGTGCCGCGGCCACCACAACCAATCCGACCCACACACCCCAGCGCGGCAGGTGATCCTGCACACCGAAGGCAAGCGGCGACAAGGCCAGCAGCAGAACCGTCCAGAACGGCCAGAATGCGCGTGTCAGCCGTTCCGCCACCATCCCGCATCGGGTCAGGCGGAGCGGGCCGGCCAGCGTCTTCAACGCGGTTTCAGAGGCGGTTGCGATCTCGTTCATTCTCCCATCCATCGGCCGGGGCGGCGCAGATGCCGCCTACAGCCATTGGGGAATGGTATCTCGGTTTATGATCTCGTCAAAGCTCGGTCGCGCGCGGATGACAGCGAATTGATCCTCCTGCACCAGAACCTCGGGGATCAGCGGCCTTGTGTTGTATTCCGAGGCCATCACCGCGCCATAGGCCCCGGCCGAGCGGAAGGCGACCAGATCGCCGGCCGCGACGGGGGGCATAACCCTCTGACGTGCAAAGGTATCCCCCGTCTCGCAGACCGGGCCGACGATGTCATAGACCGCTTGTTCGGCCCCCGGTGCGGGCTCGATGACCGGGACGATGTCGTGATAGGCGCCGTACATCGCCGGGCGCACAAGATCATTCATCGCCGCGTCGAGAATCAGGAAATCCCGCCCCTCGCCCGATTTCACATAGATGACGCCCGAAACGAGAATCCCGGCATTCCCGGCGATCAGGCGGCCCGGCTCGATCTCGATTTCACAGCCCAGGTCGCCCAGCTCGCGCTTGATCATTTCGCCGTATTCCAGCGGCAGCGGCGGCGCGGTGTTGGAGCGTTCATAGGGGATGCCCAGCCCCCCGCCCAGGTCCAGCCGGCGGATGTCGTGCCCGTCGGCGCGCAGGGCGCGGGTCAGCTCGGCCACCTTGCGATAGGCCAGCGCGAAGGGCTCCAGGTCGGTCAGTTGGCTGCCGATATGCACGTCGATTCCGACCACCTCCAGCCCAGGCAGCGCGGCGGCCTCGGCATAGACTTCGCGGGCGCGGGCGATCGGGATGCCGAACTTGTTCTCGGACTTGCCGGTGGCGATCTTCTCATGCGTTTTCGCATCGACGTCCGGGTTCACCCGGACGGTGACAGGCGCGACCGTGCCCAGCGACAGCGCCACCTCGTTCAGCGCCAGCATCTCGGGCTCGCTTTCCAGGTTGAACTGGCGGATGCCGCCCGAAAACGCCGCGCGCATCTCGTCCCGCGTCTTGCCGACGCCGGAGAACACGATCTTCTCGCCGGGAAAACCTGCCGCCACGGCGCGCGCATACTCGCCGCCCGACACCACATCCACCCCGGCGCCGAGATTCGCCATCAGCCTAAGAACCGCCTGGTTCGAATTCGCCTTCATCGCGTAGCAGACAAGGTGATCGGTGCCCGCCAGCGCATCGTCGAACAGCCGGAAATGCCGGGTCAGCGTGGCGGTGGAGTAGCAATAGAACGGCGTGCCCACCGCCTCCGCGATCCGCGGGAGGGGCACATCCTCGGCATGAAGGATGCCGTCGCGATACAGGAAATGGTCCATGCCGGGGCTGTTAGCAGACGATCCTGCCTTTGCAAGCCTCAAACGTCGAATTTGTAGGCCCGCGCGCGCCGGCCATCGGCGATACGTTTGTTGCGGGCGATCACCCGCTCGAACCGCGCCATGAGATCCGGGTTCAGTGCGCCGCGCCCCAGCACGATCTGATAGGTGTTGTGGCCGGTATTGTCGTTGCATTCTATCAGCACCGGGCCCGCGGGGCCGATCGCGACGTCCCAGCCGAGGCATCCGTTCACGGGAAAGATCGAATGCGCCGTTTCGGCCATCTGCGCAGCCTCCTCCCAGAAGGGGATGCGGTAGCCCGCGATCTGCCGGCCGGAAACCGGGTGCGTCTCGACCTGCTCTTCCTCCGGCCCCTTGCCGGTAACACAGTTTCGCACGACACCATCTTCGGTGTCGATCAGCGCGAGCATCGTTCCGTTCTGCCAGAAATTGTCGGACATCCCGTGAAAGGCGGCGATCTTCCAATAGGCGTAAAGCACGGTCGGCGCCCTGTCCTCGATCACCGTCACCATGCGTATGCAGCTCAGCGCCGGGCCGAATATCTCCGAGACATCCGGGTGCTGTTGCACGGCGTGCTGGAACATATAGCCCTCGGGAAAGTCGCGCACGATCTCCTCGGCCAGGCGGGAAAGCTCGATCGTCTCCCCATTAAGAAGCTGTGCGCTGCCAGCCGCGGCGTCGATCGCGTCCACATAGACCGAGCCGAGCGCCTGGAGCCCTTCGACTGGCTTGCCGAACAGCGGGAACACCGCGTCATTCTTAAGGAAGCCCAGGATCGCGTCGGCGTTTCGAAGAACGGGAGTCGGGCCCAGCCATCGATCCGATGTGTAAACGGCCTGCGTTCCGGTGGTGGAAATGCCCCAGCTTCGCCAGAGAGTACTGTGCGCGATCTTGTCGTTCAGAAAGCCGCGCATCCGCGTCAAATCCGGCGGGGAAAGGCGCAAATTGAGCCTGTGATTTGCCTTCTCACCGATGAACTCGCGCTTCTGCTCCATCGAAAGGGCCGGGCGGTATAGGTGGTTGGAGAAGTATTCCCGCTGGCCGATCCGGTTCTTGCCCAGGCCGAGCTGCACCATCTCGCGGAATATCCGGCCCGGGCCGATTCCTTCCCGCGCGGCCGCCTTTTTGACCAGCTCGGCAATCGCGACCGGCGGCATTGTCCGGCGGTCGGTAAGTATCTTCTCATGAGCTTCGGCCATGTATGCCCCGCACTACTTATTCTTTGGACAATTTATGAAATAGCCGCAGATTGCGGCTGGTTTTTGACCAATCCATAGGAAGTTTTGGATTTCGTCAGCCGGCATGGCCTTTGAAATCAGTCGATCGGCCTCGAACGCAGGAAAAGATAAAGCGGCAGCCCGCAGGAAAGCCCGATGCAGAACGTCGCGGGAACGGCGATCAGCGCCAGCCAGTTGCGGCGCACCCATGTCTCGGCCACGATCCAGACGGTCAGGGCGATGGCGGCGATGGTCAGATCCCAGACGAGGCCCGAGCTGGCCGCGTTCGTGTGCCATGCCGCGACCATCGCGCCGAGGTCGAAGCCGTTGGCGCGGAACCATGCGATGAAATAGCTCATCGGGTGAATCGCGCCCCAGACGGCCAGCGCCAGATAGATCATCCGCAGCACGGACATCAGCCGCCCCCGACCACGCCCATCTCGACCGTTCCCGACACCGTCACGCCGGATTTCGGCGCCGGCCCCGGCTTCTCGGGCGCACCGTCCGCGCCGCAGGCGGCAAGGGCGAGGACGATCAGCAGAGATACAACCGGCTTCATCCCAGTCTCTCCTTCCAAACGGCGACCCGCGCGCGCACCTGGTCGGGCGCGGTACCGCCAAAGCTGGTCCGGCTCGCCACCGAGTTGCGCACACCGAGCACGTCGAACACATCAGCGGTGATGGCGCCATTCACGCTGTGCATGTCGTCAAGCGTCAGGTCCGGCAGGTCGCATCCTTTCCTCTCGGCCAGCGCCACCAGACTTCCGGTGATGTGATGCGCCTCGCGGAAAGGTAGGCCGAGTTCCCGCACCAGCCAGTCGGCCAGGTCGGTCGCGGTGGAAAAGCCGCTGGCCGCCGCCGCCTCCAGCGCACCCGGGTTCGCGCTCATGTCACGGACCATCCCCTCCATCGCGGCCAGCGCGAGCATCAGGTTGTCGGCGGCGTCAAAGACCTGTTCCTTGTCCTCCTGCATGTCCTTGGAATAAGCCAAGGGCAGCCCCTTCATCACCATCATCAGCGCCACGTTCGCCCCGAAAATGCGCCCGATCTTGGCACGGATCAGCTCGGCCGCGTCGGGGTTCTTCTTCTGCGGCATGATCGACGAGCCCGTGGAGAAACGGTCCGACAGCGTGACGAAGCGGAACTGCGCCGAGGACCAGATCACCAGTTCTTCGGCGAAGCGGGACAGGTGCATCGCGCAGATCGACGCCGCCGACAGGAACTCCAGCGCGAAATCGCGGTCGCTCACGGCATCCAGAGAATTGGCGCAAGGCCGGTCGAAGCCCAGCGCCTCGGCCGTCATGTGCCGGTCGATGGGAAAGGAGGTGCCGGCCAGCGCGGCGGCACCCAGGGGGCATTCGTTCATCCGCGCCCGTGCGTTCGCAAAGCGCGACAGGTCGCGGCCGAACATCTCGACATAGGCCATCATGTGATGGCCCCAGGTCACCGGCTGGGCGGTCTGCAGATGGGTGAAGCCCGGCATCACCCAGTCGGCGCCGGCCTCGGCCTGGGTCAGAAGCGCGCGGATCAGCGCCTCGAGCCCGGACATGGCGGCGTCGATCTGATCGCGCACCCAAAGCTTGAAATCCGTCGCCACCTGGTCGTTTCGCGAGCGTGCGGTATGCAGGCGGCCCGCGGCCTCGCCGATAAGCGTCTTCAGCCGCGCCTCGACATTCATGTGGATGTCTTCCAGCGCCGTGGAAAACGGAAACTCGCCCCCCTCGATCTCTGACAACACCGTGAGCAGACCTTCCCGGATCGCCTCGGCATCGCTAGAGGTAATGATGCCCGTGGCGCCGAGCATCGCGGCATGGGCGCGGGAGCCCTGGATGTCCTGGGCCGCGAGCCGCTTGTCGAACCCGATCGAGGCGTTGATCGCCTCCATGATCGCGTCCGGCCCTGCGGCGAAACGGCCGCCCCACATGGCGTTCGAGGAGTCTTTTGTCATGAGATCGTCCCTGGAGGGAAAAACAATGAACTGGTTTCGTTTCGTCGTCCTCTACACGGCCCTTGCGATCGGTGCAAATGCCGCCGCGGCCGACACCGCCGCGCTCAACGCGCTGCGCGACGGCGACATGAAGAAGCTGAGCTTTCATCATGCGCCGATGGAAGTGTCGGGCAAGACACTTCTGGACATGGAGGACGGCGAGCACAGCCTGGCGGAATACAAGGGCAAATACGTGCTATTGAATTTCTGGGCCACCTGGTGCCCACCATGCCGCAAGGAGATGCCGGCGCTCGACGCGCTTCAGGCGCGCATGGGCGGCGACGATTTCCAGATCGTCACCGTCGCGGTCGGCCGCAACTCGGTCCAGGGGATCCGCAAGCTCTTCGAGGAGACCGGGGTAAAGAATCTGCCTGTGCTGCGCGACCCCAAACAGATGCTTGCGCGCGACATGGCGGTTCTGGGCCTGCCGATCACCGTGATCCTGAATCCCGACGGGCAAGAGATCGCGCGCCTTCAAGGCGATGCCGAGTGGGACAGCGACAGCGCCGCGGCCATCATCAACGCGCTGATCTCGGGCAGTTGATCCGCTTCAGGTCGACGGCGGCTGACGAAGCTGGCGGCGCAGGATCTTTCCCGAGGCCGATTTCGGGATCGCATCGACGAATTCAATCCGGTGCAATTGTTTGAAATGGGCGAGGCGCTCAGCCATGTGGGCCATGATGTCGTCCACGGGCGGGGCCACGCCAGCAGGCACGAGAAAGGCCACTGGCACCTCTCCCGCCTCCGGATCCGGTTCGCCGATCACCGCGGCGTCCGCGATGCCGGCATGGGCCAGCAACGCCGCCTCAAGCTCGGCCGGGGCGATCTGGAAGCCCTTGTACTTGATAAGCTCCTTCACCCGGTCGCTGATGAACAGATAGCCGTCCGCGTCGATCCAGCCCAGATCGCCGGTGCGCAGCCAGCCGTCCTCGACGAGAGTCGAGGCGGTGGCCTGCGGGTTGTCGAGGTAGCCTTGCATTACCTGCGGTCCCTTTACCCAAAGCTCCCCTTCCTCGCCAGGTCCGAGATCCTCGCCGGTCGCGATGTCGACGATTCGGCAGGCGGTGCCCGCCACGGTCATTCCCGCCGCCCCGGCGCGCGGCGCGGTCATCGGCGTGACATGCGACACGGGGCTGAGTTCGGTCATGCCATAGCCCTGCCCCGACACGCAGCCCAACCGTTCGGCGAGGAGGTTCGACAGGTCGGCCCCCAACGGCGCGGCGCCCGAAACGACATGCTCGACCGATGACAGGTCGAAATCGCCCACCATCGGGTGCTTGGCCAACGCCAGCGCGACCGGCGGCACCACCCAGAGCTGGCGCGCCTTGTGCTCTTGCGTCAGGCGAAGGAACGCCTCGAGGTCGAAGCGCGGCATCGTCACCAGCGCGCCGCGGGCCGAGAGGAAGGCATTCATCAGCACGTTCATCCCGTAGATATGGAAGAACGGCAGGAAGGCCACCGTCACCTCTCCGGGTTGAATCTCGATCGCGCTCAGGACCTGTTCGACATTCATCACCAGGTTGCGATGGCTCAGCATCACGCCTTTCGGCATGCCGGTGGTGCCTGACGAATAGGGCAGAACCAATACATGCCTGTCCAGGTCGACCGGCACCTGTTCCTCCAGCGGGGGACCGAAGAGATCGGTGAAGGACGCGCCCCGCTGCGAGTCGCCGATGACATGGATTCCGGCGACCCCGGTCCCTTCGATCGCCGCCTCGGCCATATCGAGGAACGCGGCGGTGGTTATCAGCGTGCCGGCGCCGGAGGCGGTCAGCTGGTGGCGCACCTCATGCGCGGTATAGGTCGGGTTGATCGTTGTGATCGTGCCGCCAGCCCAGGCCACGCCGTGGAACACGGTGCAGAACTCCGGCATGTTCGGGGCCATCAGCGCGACGACATGCCCCGTCCCCCTGCCGCTTTCGACAAGGCCGCCCGCCAGACGCTTGATCGTATCCGTCAACGCTGCGGCCGTCATCGCCCTTCCGGTCGGTCCGTCGATCAGCACGGTGTCGTCGGGCCGGTCCGCAAGCCCCTGGAAAAGCCGTTGGGTGACGGTCAGATCGCTGATCGGCAATGCGCCAAAGGGACTGTCGAACCGCGTCATCGAATATCCTCCCGGCTGTGTTCGTTTGGATCGTTTGCGATCCGTTTCAGCCACGTTAGACGACAATTCGGGGTCGGTGGAACAAATCCGTCGTGATCGCGCCCGCGCCGGGTCAGGGGCCTGTCACCGCGCCCCCAAGCGCGGCGACCCGGTCATGCGCCGGGCATGTCACGAGATGGTCGTTCACCATTCCGACCGCCTGCATGAAGGCATAGGTGATGGTTGGCCCGCAAAACCGGAACCCGGCCTGTTTCAAGTCCTTGGAAATCCGCGTGGACAGCGCCGTCTGCGCGGGAACCTCGGACAAAGAGGCGAAGCGGTTCTGCACCGGACGGCCATCGACATAATTCCAAAGAAATACGTCGAAGCCCTGCCGAGACTCAATCTCGGCCCAGGCGCGCGCGTTGGTGATCGCGGCCTCGATCTTGCCGCGATGACGGATGATGCCGGGATCGGCCAGAAGGCTTTCCACCTCGGCCTCGTCCCAGCCGGCGATTACCGCCGGGTCGAACCCCTTGAACGCCTCGCGGAAATTCTCGCGCTTCTTCAGGATCGTGATCCAGCTGAGCCCGGCCTGGAAGCCGTCGAGAATCAGCTTCTCCCACAACGCGCGGCTGTCCCGCTCCGGCACGCCCCATTCGTGATCGTGATAGGCAACATAGATCGCCTCCTCGCCGCACCAGCCACAGCGCTCCCCCATGAAAGTATCGCCTCCGCAACGGGTTGTCATTTCGCGGAGGGTTTTAGCACAATTGGAACAAAATGCGAATATTTACGACTTTTTAGTGCCTGTGACCGCAGTCTGGCCCCACCGGGAACGGAGGGTGAGATGACGCCGGATGTTGAAATCAGCGAACTTGCGCATCGGGGCGTGGATGACAGCCCGCTTTCCGCGGCCGTGACCGAACGGGACAAGGGCGTTCTGAAAATGGTGCGCCGCGCGCTCGAGAAACGGGATGTGCTGCTTGCCTACCAGCCGGTGATGGCCGCCGGCGGCAGAGATCCAGCATTCTACGAGGGGTTGATCCGCATCCTCGACGAAACCGGGCGGATCATCCCGGCGAAGGAGTTCATCGCAACTGCGGAGACCAGCGAGTTGGGCCGCTTGATCGACTGCATGGCGCTGGAAATCGGCCTCGCCGCGTTGGCCGAGGCGCCGGCGCTGAGGCTTTCGGTCAACATGTCTGCCCGCTCGATCGGCTATCCGCGCTGGATGACCACGCTGAACAGCGGGCTGGCCCGGGACCCGACCATCGGCGAGCGCCTGATCCTGGAAATCACCGAAGGCTCGGCCATGGTCATGCCCGACATTGTAAGCGTGTTCATGCGCGACCTTCAGCATCGCGGCATCGCCTTCGCGCTGGACGATTTCGGGGCCGGATTTACCTCGTTTCGCTACCTGCGGGATTTCTATTTCGACCTCATCAAGATCGACGGCCAGTTCATAAGGGGAATCCACGCCAGCCCCGACAATCAGGTGCTGACCGCCGCGCTGATCTCCATCGCGCGGCAGTTCGAGATGTTCACCGTAGCCGAAAGCGTCGAGAATACGGCCGAGGCGCATTTCCTGAGCCGGGCGGGAATCGACTGCATGCAGGGATATTGCTTCGGCGCGCCCAGCATCACGCCGCCATGGAAATTGCCCGCCAGACGGCAAAAGACAGCCTGAAAACGCCCGAATTTTGCACTTGCGGCATAAGTTTGTTGCGGCGGGCGGAGTGAATGCTTACCAGTTTGAACGACTGAGCGGGGCTTGCGGGGCGCCGCCGTCGATCACGGTCGCGCCCCCTTCCCCACCGAACCTGAGGGGAAAGGACTGACCCATGACCAACGTAGTGATCGTATCGGCCGCCCGCACGCCGGTAGGCAGCTTCAACGGCGCCTTCGCCAACACGCCGGCGCATGATCTTGGCGCCACCATGCTGCAAGCCATCGTGGAGCGGGCCGGCATAGACAAGGCGGAAGTGTCGGAAACGATTCTCGGTCAGGTGCTGACCGCCGGACAAGGGCAGAACCCCGCGCGGCAGGCCCATGTGAACGCCGGCCTGCCTGTCGAATCCGCAGCCTGGAGCATCAACCAGGTCTGCGGCTCCGGTCTGCGGACTGTCGCGCTGGCCGCACAGCACATCCAGCTTGGCGACGCGGCTATCGTCGCCGCCGGCGGGCAGGAGAACATGACCCTCGCCCCACATGTCGCCAACCTGCGTGCGGGCCACAAGATGGGCGACATGAAATTCATCGACTCGATGATCCGCGACGGCCTTTGGGACGCCTTCAACGGCTACCACATGGGCCAGACCGCCGAAAACGTCGCCGAGAAATGGCAGATCAGCCGCGAGACGCAGGACGAGTTCGCGGTCGCCTCTCAGAACAAGGCCGAAGCCGCGCAGAAGGCCGGCCGCTTCAAGGACGAGATCGTCCCGTTCACCGTCAAGACCCGCAAGGGCGACATCGTGGTGGAGGATGACGAATACATCCGCTCGGGCGTCACGCTCGAGAACATGCAGAAACTGCGCCCCGCCTTCGCCAAGGATGGCACGGTGACGGCCGGCAACGCGAGCGGCATCAATGACGGCGCCGCCGGCGTTCTGCTGATGAGTGCCGAGGAAGCCGAGAAACGCGGACTGGAACCGCTGGCGCGCATCGCCTCCTACGCCACTGCGGGGCTCGACCCCTCGATCATGGGCGTCGGACCGATCCATGCCTCGCGCAAGGCGCTGGAGAAAGCCGGCTGGAAGCCCGGCGACCTGGACCTGGTGGAGGCGAACGAAGCCTTCGCCGCTCAGGCCTGCGCCGTGAACAAGGACATGGGCTGGGACCCGGAGATCGTGAACGTCAACGGCGGCGCGATCGCCATCGGGCACCCGATCGGCGCCAGTGGCGCGCGTATCCTCAACACGCTGCTGTTCGAAATGAAGCGCCGCGACGCGAAGAAGGGTCTGGCCACGCTGTGCATCGGCGGCGGCATGGGCGTTGCCATGTGCATCGAGCGCCCGTAACCGAAAACGCGAGGCGTAACTTTGTTGCGCCTCGCCCGTCTTTTTCGTAACGGTGTTATCAAGGCAATTTCCAAGGGAGGAATCATGGCTAGAGTCGCACTCGTCACCGGCGGCACCCGTGGCATCGGCGCCGCGATCTGCATGGCGCTGAAACAGGCCGGCTATTCCGTCGCCGCGAATTTCGCCGGCAACGAAGAGGCCGCCGCGAAATTCACCGAAGAGACCGGCATCCCGGCCTACAAGTGGTCGGTCGCCGATTACGACGCCTGTGTTGCCGGAATGAAGAAGGTCGAGTCGGAGCTCGGCCCGATCGAAGTGCTGGTCAACAACGCCGGCATCACGCGCGACGCGCCGTTCCACAAGATGACTCCCGAACAATGGCGCGAGGTGATCGACACCAACCTGTCGGGCGTGTTCAACATGACCCATCCGATCTGGCCCGGGATGCGCGAGCGAAAGTTCGGCCGCATCATCACCATCTCGTCCATCAATGGCCAGAAGGGACAGTTCGCCCAGGCGAACTATGCGGCGTCCAAGGCGGGCGATCTGGGGTTCACCAAGACGCTGGCACAGGAAGGCGCGCGCGCCGGGATCACGGTCAACGCGATCTGCCCGGGTTACATCGCGACCGACATGGTCATGGCAGTACCCGAAAAGGTGCGCGAGTCGATCATCGCCCAAATTCCCACAGGACGTCTGGGTGAACCGGAAGAAATCGCGCGTTGCGTGACGTTCCTGGCGTCCGACGACGCCGGATTCATCACCGGATCCACGATTTCTGCGAATGGCGGCCAATACTTCGTCTGAGCCAAGAAAACGCCGAAAACACAAAGGCCGGTCCCCAGCGGGCCGGCCTTTCGCCTTTATATAATTGGTCGGGCACCGGGATCATCCGGCGACGTCGCGTCGACTCAACTCTGGGACAGACGCTCGATCTGTTCCTTGAGACGAAGTTTCCGTTTCTTGAGTTCGGCAATCTGGAGGTCATCGATTCCCGGGTGGCGCTGTGCCTTTTCAACGCGGTCCGAGAGGGTTTGGTGTTTCCTGCGGAGTTCCTGCAAATGCGAACCCAGATTCATGGCCGTCCTCCTCTCAAGTGACATAAAGCCGTTACAGTGCACCACAGATCATGAGTCGTGTCACGAATTTCAACTTTGACGATTTGTAACAAAATTGCGCTTGGCAAATTTCAGCCGAAATTTCATGCAGCGGTCCAGGCAATGGGCGCAGCATCGCGCAAAGCCGCACGGATTTCCGGGGAATAGCTCTCGCGGTCGCCATCATGCGCGGCGCCCTCGTGAAGAACCAGCGGCGGCAGCAGGCGGAACGCGCCCCGCCCGCCCTTGACGGCCCGCAGCAGCACCAGCTTGGCGGCACGCCCGGCGCGCGGAGAGAGGGGAAGCAGTTCGGCGCTTCCCACACGCCCGTCCAGCGCAGCCATCAGTGCGGGCAGACGCTCCGCCCGCTGGATAAGCGTCAGCCGCCCTTTCGGGACCAGCCTGCGAATGGCCGTGTCGATCCACACGGCAAGCGGCGTCGCCTCGCCCAGCGCCGCCTCGCGCCCGCTGTCGCTGGCCGAGGTGCCGTGCCGGCGCAGAAAATAGGGCGGGTTGGCAATGACATGATCGAATGACCGCTGGCGCAGCGTTACCGGAAGGTCGGCCAGATCGCCCTCCACCGCCTCCAGCGGAATACCGTTTTCGGCCGCGTTGCGCCTTGCCAGCGCGGCATAATCCGGTTGCCGTTCCACCCCGGCAAGCGACAACCCGGCAACCCGTGCGCCAAGACATAGGCTGGCCACCCCTGCGCCGCAGCCAAGTTCAAGCACGCTGTCCCCGACCCGCGCGGGCACGGCGGCGGCAAGCAGCACCGGGTCCACCCCGGCACGATAGCCGCTGCGCGGCTGCCAGACATGCAGGCGCCCGCCCAGAAAATCATCGCATGTCAGCGCGTCGTCGCCGCCCACTCAACCCTCCCCGGGCAACGGAATTTCGTTGTCGCGCAGGATGGCGCGCGCCGCATACAGATCCTCGTCGCGCACCATCAGGCGACGCGGCAGAACCCCGATGGAGCCTTCAAGGACGCTCATGTAGACATCCATTTCAAAGCAGTCTATTTCCTCCCCCTTGAGGAGCGTCGTGGCAAAGGCCACAACAGTGGGGTCGTTGGTGCGCAAAAGCTCTTTCATGATCATCAACCTAGGATCGCCTGATCGCGATTGTCGAGGGAAGTTACGGGGCCGTGATGGGGCTGGACCACGCCGCAAGCAAACCGCATGACCGGCTGAGCGCCCACCTGGCGCCTGAACTGGACGCTGTCGATGCCCTGATCCGCGAGAGGATGTCATCCCGGCACGCACCGCGGATTCCCGAGGTCACGGCCCATCTGATCGAGGCCGGCGGCAAGCGCCTGCGTCCGATGCTCACGCTTGCCGCGGCGCGGCTTTGCGGCTATGGCGGGCCTTATCACGTTCATCTCGCGGCTACGGTGGAATTCATCCACACGGCGACCCTTCTGCATGACGATGTGGTGGATGAAAGCGGCCAGCGGCGCGGGCGGCCCACCGCGAATCTGTTGTGGGACAACAAGTCGTCGGTGCTGGTCGGCGACTACCTGTTCGCCCGGTCCTTTCAACTGATGGTCGAGACCGGTCAGTTGCGCGTTCTCGACATCCTCGCGAACGCCTCGGCGACGATTGCCGAGGGCGAGGTGCTGCAACTGACGGCGGCGCAGAACTTGGCCACGGACGAAGAGATCTATCTCAAGGTCGTGCGGGGCAAGACAGCGGCGCTGTTCTCGGCGGCGACCGAGGTTGGCGGCATCATCGCCGGCGCGCCTGACGGGCAGGTTCAGGCATTGCGCACCTTTGGCGACGCGCTCGGCATCAGCTTCCAGATCGTCGATGATCTGCTCGATTACTGGGGCTCCGACGCAACCGGAAAGAATATCGGCGACGATTTCCGCGAACGCAAACTCACCCTGCCCGTCATCAAGGCCGTCGCGAAGGCCGACGCCGAAGAACGCGCTTTCTGGTCGCGCACGATCGAGAAGGGCGAGCAACGCGACGGTGACCTGGATCATGCGCTGGGGCTTCTGCACCGCCACGGCACGCTCGAAGCGGCCGGTGCCGAAGCCGTGGCCTGGGCGGACCGGGCGAAGGAGGCGCTGGCCAGCTTGCCCGACGATCCCATCCGCACCATGCTGAGCGACATAGCGGACTACGTGGTCGCGCGCATCAGCTGAGCGCTGCGGCGCGCACCCACCATTTCGGGTTTTCCCGCAAAATGGCGGCTGCGGCGTCCCGCGCGCGTGTCTCATCTTCGAAGAGGCCGAAACAGGTCGCCCCCGATCCCGACATGCGGGCCAGAAGACAGCCCGGAATCGCGGAAAGCGCCGCCAGCACCGGCCCGATGGCCGGCTCGCACGACACCGCCGGATCTTCCAGATCGTTGCGTTGACCAGAAAGCCAGAGCGCCAGATCCTGCGCTGCGCCGAACGAGGGAATCTCGTCGGGCATCGGCGGGTTGTCGCGGCGGCCGAGTGCCCCGAACACCGCCGCCGTGGAAAGCGCGGCGCGCGGGTTGACCAGAACGCACCACACAGGCGGCAACGACGGCACGGTTTCGACGTTTTCACCGATACCGCGCATCCGGCTGGCCTTCGCCGCCAGGCATACCGGCACATCCGCGCCCAGCGCCTCCGTTCCGGCCGGAATCGGCTGCCCGCACATCCAGGCGAGCGCCTTCAGCGTGGCCGCGGCATCGGAAGACCCGCCGCCGATCCCGGACGCCACCGGCAGATCCTTGTGCAGCGTGATCGCCGCGTCGCCGACGCCCATGAACCGGGCGGCCTTCAGCACCAGATTGTTTTCGTCCCGCGGCACTTCGGCCGCCTCCGGCCCTGCGACGGACAGGGAAAGGTCAGAAGCGGGGCGCACGGAAATCCGATCCCCCACACCGGCGAAGGCGACCAGGCTGTCCAACAGGTGATACCCGTCCGCCCGCCGTCCGGTGACGTGAAGCGTGAGATTGACCTTGGCGGGTGCTGCCGCGCTATTGACCATTCGCGACCGAAAGCGGTTCCTTGCCCTCTTCCGCCCGAACCTTGTCCAGCCCCACCTCCAGCTTGCGGCGGATGCGTTCGGCGTCCGCTTCGTCCGGGTCGAAGGACAGCGCGCGGCGCCATTGGAACCGCGCCTCCATCTTGCGGCCAACCGCCCACAGGACGTCGCCCAAGTGATCGTTCACGACGGAGTCGACCGGCAGCAGCTCGACCGCATGCTCCATCTGCGGCACCGCTTCCTTGTAGCGCCCGAGATGATAATAGGCCCAGCCAAGGCTGTCGGTGATGTAGCCGTCGTCGGGCTTCAGGGCCACGGCGCGCTGGATCATGTCAAGCGCCTCATCAAGATTGGTCTGCTTCTCGACATAGGAATAGCCGAGATAGTTCAGCACCCGAGGCTGGTCGGGCGAAAGCTTCAGCGCGGTGCGGAAATCGGCCTCGGCCTCTTTCCAGCGATCCTCGCGCTCAAGGGCGATCCCGCGTGCGAAATAGACGACCCAATGCTCCTTGACGGGAGTCTCGTAAAGGGCGATCGCCTTGTCATAGGCCTTTATCGCGTCGCCGTATCGTTTCATCCGGCTGAGCATGTCGCCCATGGTGATATGCACGATGGGGACATTGGCGTGCGTCTTGGACAGCTGGGTCAGAACCTCGATCGCGGCTTCCTTCTTGCCGGATTCCTCCATCGTCTCGGCCCGGCCCAACTCGGCGGCATAGAAGGCCGGGTCGTCGGCCGGCACCCGCAGATAGGCCGCAGTCGCCAGGTCGTAACGCTGCTGTTTTTCCAGCAGGCCGGCGGACAGAAGGATCGCGTCGGCATGATCGGGTCGCAGATATTCGGCGATGCGCGAATAAAGCAGCGTGTAGGAATCCGTCGCCTCGCCGTTCAGCGCGCCGGCAACGGTATAGAACACCTCGGCCGCGCCATCGGCGGCGTTGCGGATCGTGTCGAATGGCAGGGTCTTGCCCGCAACCAGCTCCGCACGCAACGCCGCCAGACCGGGGTCTAGATCGGTGCCGAACGTGTCATCGAGCAGCGCCACCGCCTCGTCGTCGCGCTCCAGTTGGCTCAACACCTCGACATTGGCCAGGGCCCCGCGCCGCGTGGCGCGCAGCGGTTCCCCGTCCTTGCCGGTGAACAACGCCTCGGCACCCTCGAAATCGCCCACCGCAGCCAGCGCCAGCGCCTTGTGATAGTTGCCGAAGGCTTTCAAACCCGGCCGCGCCGCGGCCTTGTCGAACGCATCCAGCGCCTCCGACATACGGCCTTCGCCGAAATGGCTCCAGGCGACGACAAGGCTGTCCACCAGAGGGCCGACGCTGCGCCCGGCTTCCATATCGGCCAGTGCGGCGGCGAATTCGCCGCGCTTTATCTGATTGGCCAGCAGCACCATGTTGGCCACCTGACTGTCGATGGCCTTTTGCTGGATCCGCCGGGCGATGGGCACCGCCTTGTCGATCTGGCCGAGCCCGGTGAAGGCCGAGAGCGCGCTTTCCAGAAGATCGGAGTTGGACGGGTCCCGGGCCAGAGCCTGCGTGTAAAACTGCGCCTCGGCCTCGTAATCATTGAAATAGCTGGCGTGGCGCGCCGCCAGATAGGCGCCGGCCAGCCCGTTCTGGGCCAGAGCCGGCATCGCGACAGGCAGCATGAGCGCCGCGCAGACCGCGAGGCGGATGGAACGAAGGGGAAACAGGCGCAAGGTGAGACTCCGGTTTGACTGCCTTGGAAGAGTAGTCACCAAAGCCACCATAGGCAATGCGCGGAGGGCGTTTTGGCCGCCTGCATGACGCGACTGTTACATGTTCGGATAGTTCGGCCCGTCGCCGCCCTGCGGCGTGGCCCAGTTGATGTTCTGGCTGGGGTCCTTGATGTCGCAGGTCTTGCAGTGCACGCAGTTCTGGAAGTTGATCACGAAGCGCGGCTCCTTGCCCTCTTCGCGAACCACCTCGTAGACACCGGCCGGGCAATAACGCTGCGCCGGCTCGTCATATTTCGGCAGGTTCACCGAGATCGGAATCTCGGGATCCTTCAGTTGCAGGTGACAAGGCTGGCTTTCCTCGTGGTTGGTCATCGAGAAGCTGACATTGGTCAGCCGGTCGAAGCTCAGCTTGCCGTCCGGCCTGGGATAGTCGATCGGCCTGAACTTCGACGCTTCGCCCGTGGCGGCCGCGTCGGTCTTGCCGTGATGCAGCGTGCCCAGCAGCGACAGGCCGAACAGGTTGTTCGTCCACATGTCCACCCCGCCCAGCGCGAGCGAGGCGGTCAGCCCGTATTTCGACCAGAGCGGCTTGACGTTGCGCACGCGCTTGAGGTCCCTGGCGATGGGGCCGCTGCGCAGATCGTCCTCATAGGCCGTCAACTCATCGCCGCTTCGCCCGTCCCGGATCGCGGCATGCGCCGCCTCGGCCGCGGCCTTGCCCGACAACATCGCGTTGTGATTGCCCTTGATACGCGGCACGTTGACCAGCCCTGCGGAACAGCCCAGCAGCGCACCGCCGGGGAAAACCACCTTGGGGATCGACTGCCAGCCGCCCTCGCTGATCGCACGGGCGCCATAGGCGACGCGCTTGCCGCCCTTGAGAAGGTCGGCCACCATCGGGTGATGCTTGAACCGCTGGAACTCCATGTAGGGATAAAGATGCGGGTTCTGATAGTTCAGGTGAACCACGAAGCCCACATAAACCTGATTATTCTCAAGATGATAGATGAACGACCCGCCCCCGGCGTTACTGCCCAGGGGCCAGCCCATCGTATGCGTGACAGTTCCCTCGCGGTGCTTGTCGGGATCGACTTCCCAGATCTCCTTCATGCCGAGGCCGAATTTCTGTGGATCATGGCCCTTCGACAGCTCGAATTTCGCCATCACCTGCTTGGACAGCGATCCGCGCACCCCCTCGCCCAGAAGAACATATTTGCCGTGAAGCTCCATCCCCGGCTCATAGCTCGGCCCCGGCGTGCCGTCGGGGTTGCGGCCGAATTCGCCCGCCACGACGCCCTTAACCTCGCCACCCTCGCCATAGACAAGCTCCGAGCAGGACATACCGGGGAATACCTCCACGCCCAGTTCCTCGGCTTGTTCCGCCATCCAGCGGCACACATTTCCCATGCTGACGATATAGTTGCCGTGATTGCTCATCAACGGCGGCATCGGCCAGTTGGGGATACGCACATGACCCGATTCGCCAAGGACATAAAAATTGTCCTTTCTCACCGGCACGTTCAGCGGGGCGCCCTTCTCCTTCCAGTCGGGAATCAGCGCGTTCAGACCGCAAGGGTCCAGCACGGCTCCCGACAGGATATGCGCGCCCACCTCGGATCCCTTCTCAAGGACGACGACATCCAGATCAGCGTCGAGCTGTTTCAGCCGGATCGCGGCGGACAGGCCCGCGGGCCCCGCGCCGACGATCACAACGTCGTATTCCATCGCTTCCCGTGTCACTTCGGCCATCTGGTCCCCTCTCGCGCGGCTGGCGCGCCCTTCTGGTGGAAAAAGCTTCCGCAAAGGGTTATCCCACGCGCCCACGAAGCGTCAATTGCAACGCCGCATCATTTCGTTGCAGCGCAGCAATCATCGGCCCGACTTGGCGGCTTTCCCTTGCAATCTCACATTCACTGAAGTTTGGTGATCGGATGAATTCACCAGCGGCGGGCCATTACCGGCGGCGCCGCTTTCAAACGTCCGATGAGTGCGATGGAAAAGATACCGATGACCCGCGCGGGGCACACCGCGCTCGATGCAGAACTCAAGCAGCTGAAATCCGTCGAACGGCCGGCCGTGATCCGGTCGATCGCCGAGGCGCGCGAGCATGGCGACCTGTCCGAAAACGCCGAGTACCACGCCGCCCGCGAAAAGCAGAGCTTCATCGAGGGCCGGATCAAGGAAATCGAGGGACTCTTGTCGCTGGCCGAAGTGATCGACCCGTCGAAACTGTCCGGCTCGATCAAGTTCGGAGCCACGGTCAAGCTGGTGGACGAGGATACCGACGAGGAAAAGACCTATCAGATCGTCGGCGAGGCCGAGGCCGACATCGAGAAGAACCTTCTCAACATCAAGTCGCCGCTGGCCCGCGCCTTGATCGGAAAAGACGAAGGTGACAGTGTCGAGGTGCGAACGCCCGGCGGCGAAAAGAGCTATGAGGTTCTGAGCATACAATACCTCTGAGGCACATGGCTGAGGCCGGAGCGACATGGCAGACCGAAAGAAGGACAGGCCGATCGACCTCGGCATATTTTCGAACCGGGGCAAACCTTCCGCCGTGACCCCGGCCGATTACATCGCCCTCGCGCTCAGCCTGCTGTGGCTGGCGCTTTCAGCGGGGTTCTTCGTCTATGCCCGATCGCGTGGTGATGCGCTCAGCTTCGATCCGGTCGGATTCGTTCTGACGCTGCTGGCAATCACCATGCCGGTCGCGCTGATCTGGGTCGGGGCGTCGGCGGCGAAGAGTGCCCGCATCATGCGCGAGGAGTCGGCCCGCCTTCAGGCCGCGATCGACGGCATGCGCCAGACCTATATCCAGCAGCAGCAGAATGCCGGCCTGCATGTGCGCCCCACCGTCGAAAAGAAGCTGGACGAGATCGCCGCGGCCCAGAAACAGGCGGAAAGCGCGATCGCGACCTTCGCCACGTCGCGCGGACGCCCGCCTCAGCCGCTCAACCGTGGGAAAGCCCCCGGCAATGACGACACGCAGCCCTCGCTTGCCCTGGGCACGCCGCCCGAGGAATTTCGCCCGCCGCTTTCGGTAGAAGATTTCGTAACCGCGCTGAATTTCCCGGAATCGGCAGAAGATCAGGACGGGTTTCGCGCGCTGCGACTCGCGCTTCAGGACCGCAGCGCGTCCAAGCTTGTGCGCTCGGCCCAGGACGTGCTGACCCTGCTCAGCCAGGATGGCATCTACATGGACGACCTGCGTCCCGACCGCGCCAGGCCCGAGATCTGGCGGAAGTTCGCCCAAGGCGAACGCGGCGCGTCGGTGGCCGCGCTGGGCGGGGTGCGCGACCGCTCGTGCCTGGCGCTTACGGCCGGGCGGATGCGGCAGGACCCGATCTTCCGCGACACCGCCCACCATTTCCTGCGCCAGTTCGACCGCACGCTCAGCGAATTCGAAAAGACCGCCAGCGATCAGGAAATCAGCGACCTGGCAGAAACCCGCACGGCGCGTGCCTTCATGCTGCTGGGCCGCGTTTCCGGCAGCTTCGACTGACCAACCCGATCACCTGATTGCATCTGCCCTTCTGCTGGCCTACTCCGCTCTGGTCCCGTCAGCATCAGAGGGCCACAATGAACACCGGCACGGACAAATCGGCATACCTCGCGGGCGTGCGCGCCGGCGCCCCCTTCCTTCTGGTGATCGTGCCCTTCGCGCTGCTCTTCGGCGTGGTCGGCAGCGAGGCCGGGCTGAACCTGGCCGAGGTCATGGGCTTTTCGGTGCTGGTCATCGCCGGCGCCTCGCAATTCACCGCGCTGCACCTGATGAGCGAGAATGCCCCGACGCTGATCATCCTGGCCACCGCGCTGGCGGTGAACCTGCGGATGGCGATGTATTCCGCCTCTCTCACGCCGCATCTGGGGGCCGCGCCGCTGTGGCAGCGGGCGCTGATGGCCTATTTCCTGGTCGATCAGACCTTCGCCGTGGGGCTGGCCCGCTATGAGACGGAGCCGGAGATGCCGTTGCACCGGAAGGTCGCCTATTTCTTCGGGGTGGTCACGCCGATCTGCCCGATGTGGTATGCGATGACGCTGACCGGCGCATTGGTGGGACAGCGGATTCCACCGGAATACGCGCTGGATTTCGCGGTGCCGATCACCTTCCTGGCGCTGGTCGCGCCGGCGCTTCGGACCTTCGCCCATGTCGCGGCGGCGGGCGTTTCGGTGGCGCTTGGCCTTGCGCTGGCCTTCATTCCCTATAATGGCGGGCTCCTGATCGCGGCGCTGGGTGGAATGATGACGGGCGCTCAGGTGGAACTCTGGATGCAACGGAGGGTCGCGGCATGACACTCAGCCATCTGCAGATATGGGGGATCATCCTGGCCCTGGGGATCGGGACCTTCCTGATCCGGTATTCCTTCCTGGGGCTGATCGGCGACCGCCGCCTGCCTGGCTGGGTGCTGCGCCATTTGCGTTACACGCCGGTCGCCGTCTTGCCGGCGCTGATCGCGCCAATGGTGCTGTGGCCCCATGCGACCGGCGGCGAACCCGACGCCGCGCGCCTTCTGGCAGCGGGTGCGACTGTTCTGCTGGGAGTAGGCACCAAAAACGTGCTGGCCGCCATTTTCGGCGGGGCCGGAACGCTTTACCTGGCGCTCTACCTGCTGGGCTGAGCAGCGGAGGCCATGCTGTCGGATTGCTGGCTGGTCAGCAGCAGCTTGTTGTTGTCGGAATCGTCGTCGTAGATAACCTTCGTCGTGACGCCGGGAATCTCGCCGAAGGCGCGCATGATCCGCCCCGGGAAAAACGTACGGGGAACCGACTGAAAACCGGGAAGCTGGTTCAGCACGTCGCTGGTGGAGCGCCCGCACATCGCCTTGGGTACCGCGCCGTAGCCTTCGATGATCTTGAGCGCCTGTTCTGCCAATTCCGGCGAGACCACCTTGGTCTGCTCCACCACGCGGTAGGTCTCCCGCGCATGGTAGTCGATGTAGAACTTGAGCATCAGCGGCGTGATCCCGAACAGCACGTCATTGCGCTCGGGCACAGTGTGATGCCACCAGGTGCCCGCCGGGTCGAAGATCACCCGCTGGCTCGCATTGACCATGATTGCGCTGTGCCCGCCCTCGTTCGAGCGGTTGTTGACCATCGTGAAAAGCGTGATCGACGGCGGGCCGTCGGCCCGATACGCCGCCTTCTGCACCGCCTCCTCGGGTGCATAGACGGATTCCGCACAGGCCCCCAGCAGAAGGGGAAGTGCAAGGCAAAGCAGTATGCGGCGAATGGGCATGTCAGGAACGACGCCGGGTCTGCGCCTCTACGGCGCCTACCCGTTCACGAGCGCAAGAAAGATCAGCGTCACGATGCACAGCCCTGCCACCCAAGTGGCAACGCGAACGAAACCCTCGAACGTCTTTTCATGATCTTCGACATCCATCGAGCCGTGCTTGTAGTCCGCCATCGGGGATCTCCCTTGTTCCTGTCCGTGCAGGGCTGAAATAGCCGATTTGAAATGCGCTGTCACGACCCGGTTTGCCGCAGCCGCCGTGTTTTCAGTTTTCGTGCGAGGCACCGGCCTGTTGCCACATCCACACGCCGTCGGCGCGCCGCCGCCTTGTCACGCGGCCCAGGCGGTTCAGGTGGTTAAGATGGCCCATGGCCTCGACGAGCGCCAGCCCGTATTCCCCCTCGCCGATCTCGCGTTTGAACAACGGCGGGAAGCAGGCAACGGCGGATCGCGGCGTCGCGAGATACTCTTCCAGCCGGGCCAGCGCGCCGTGATGGTTGTCGATCA
>JBAVQZ010000036.1:0-13503 GCA_049694515.1 Paracoccaceae bacterium
GACCAGAGCGAGATAGGCCCATGGGACGACGAGCGCCTCGGGCGGTGGATCGAAGACCCCGGTCAAGAGCTTCACCATCATCTGTGCCGTGACGATGCCCGACACCGCACCGAGGATCAGCCCGCCGGTCAGCACCAGCGCCCCTTCGCCCCAGAGAAAAGCCCGCATCTGGCGCGATCGGGCTCCCAGGATGGCCAGGATGGCAAAATCCCGTTTCCGTTCCCGGAACCCGAGCGAGAGCATCAGCCCGGCGGCTCCGGCCGCCATGACGACGGCGAAGGTCAGTTCGATCCGCGTCAGGCCGGACAGGCTGATCGCCGTCAGGCTCGACCCGATGATCCGAGATGCCGTCCCGATATCCTTGACCGTGATCCCCGGTGCGCCGGCAAGGGCGGCGCGCGCGGCCAGGGCAAGCGCTGAGGGGTCCTGGCGGGATTTCATCAGCACGTATTCCGCGCCGCCCGAGCCGGTCATCCTGGCGACGTAGGCCGAATTGGCTACGAGGAAGGAATCCTTCGGTGCGGTCGGGAATTCCGGTGCGACACCGATGAAGCGAAACGGCACCTGGTGATATTGGTGATCCGCCGCGCTCATCAGGCGCAGGTTTATGGCATCTCCCTGTTTGAGCTGGAAGTCCGCAACGGTCTCCTCCGACACCAGCACGCCATCGGGGGTGGATTTCAGCCGGCCGAGGATTTCCGCCGCCGTGCCGCCCCTGAAATAGCTATCCGACATTGATGTGGCCTTGCCGATCCTGGACGGACCGATGCCGTAGAGGTCCTGAAGGTCGTTACCGACATAGGCGAAGCGATGTTGCATGGGGACGGCGTCCGCAACGCCCGGCAGCGCGGCAAGCGCATCGAGATGTGCCCCTGCGGGTTGCGAAGCGGTGCCGAAGGCGGTGACGTCGGCGCCGTTCGTCAGTTCCGCATCGACCTTGGCCTGCGCGTTGTAGGTCGTGTTGAAGATCGCCGTCGAGGTCGCGAAGGCCATCGCCAGCGCGGTCATCGCGATGCCCAGCGCGATCCGCCGCCGCTGCCGCGCCAGCGATGCGGCTATGGTCGGAGCGAGCCTTCCGGAAAGCGGGCGAAGAATCCGGGCCAGAAGCGGCAGGCGCGGCGACATGACGCCGCTGGCGATGCGGATGGTCATCAGGGCGGCGCCGATCCAGAACAGTGCGGGCGCCAGGAACGCCTTGTAATCGACCGAGGTCGCGGCCACCCCTTCCGGCGCCAGGACGATCTGATACCCGGTGCTGGCAGCCTGCCAGAACAGCAGGCCCGAGGCGGCGAGGGCGATGACATCCAGCCACAGACGCTGCCAGAGCGGGGCGCCGGCGCGATTGATCCGCCGTCGGGCCTGCGTCACGGTACCGCGCCGCGCCGCGCGCCACCCGGGCAGCAGCACGGCCGCGAAAGCCAGAACGATCCCTGTGGCAGCGGACAACGCCGGGCCCGTCGATACCATTTCCGACAGTGGCATCGCGGGAAAGCTGTATCGGGCGAAAACCATCGCCGCACCAAGTCCGAGCACAGCACCGCACCCTCCGGTGCTCAGCGCCTCGCCAGCCGTGAACGACAGGATGCGCCGCCTGGTGGCGCCGCGCAGGCGCAACAAGGCCTGCTCGCGTATTCGGCGGCCGGTTCCGGTATCTCCCGTCGAATAGGTCAGGGCCCCGGCGAGAGCCACGCCTGGCATGCCGAGGAACAGGAAAAGAACTGTGGCGTACAGACCATCTCCTCGGACCGCGTCCAGCCGCGCAGCCAGATTGTCGGCGACAAGTGCCTGTCCCGCCACGCGGGACTCGAGGTTCCTTTCCTGACGCGCTACCTGAACGAAGGCGGCGGTCGGCCGCGGCGGGAGAGAATCCCGCGACAGTCGAACGTGATACTGCATCCGAACGCTGTCGGGACGCGACGCCTGTTGCTTGTCGAATAGATCGTGCCATTGCGCCTCTGGCAGTATCAGCACGTTGTCCGGAGGCGCCTGCGGGGCGGCCTGTTTCGGCAAGCCCACGGCCTGGAACAGGCTATCTGCGTCGGGCAGATCCACGATCCCGGCGACTGTGACGGTTCGGGGCGACAGGCCGATCCGCTTGATCGAGACCGAGTCGCCGGGACCGACATGCAGGTTCGCCGCCGTCTGTTGGGCAATCAGCACACCTGAGTTCTGCCCGGTAAGCGGCCGGAGTTCTTTCGGGAAATCTGCCAGATACCCGGCGTCGAAGGCGATGACCTTGCCCGGCCCGGTGGTCTGAACGGTTGCGCCAGTCGTCGCCTGGAACCCGTCGGTGCCGGCATAGAAGACTCGATGAAGCGCGCTGACCGGCGCGGCCTTCCCGATGGCGCCGCGGACCGCCTCTGGCGCGGCGCCGGGAACAAGTTCCACCTGCCAGTCGATCGGAACGGCCGAAACCGCCGTCCGGCTCATCGAAGCGATGCTGCCGGCCAAGAAGATCGACAGCGAGGCGAGCAGCGCAACGGTGACCGCGACACCGAGTGCCGTGCCCGCGAGCCGGTTGAAGCGATGCCGGATCAACCCAAAAAGCCAAAAGCCCGTCATGTCTTAATTTCCTCTGTCTCGTGCTGCACGCGCAAATGGCCGTGTTCGATGAGCCAGACCTTTTTCAGCCGCGAGGCGATCCTTTGATCGTGCGTAGCGACAACAAGGGCCGCCCGGCTTTCTTCGACGACGTCCAGAAGCGTTGTCAGGAACGTCTTCGCGGTTGCGCTGTCGAGTTGCCCGGTAGGCTCGTCAGCCAGCATCAGTCGCGGTCTGACCACAAGGGCCCGGACAACCGCGACCCGTTGCGCCTGGCCGCCCGACAGGTCCTCCGGCAATCTTTCCGCGAGATCGTCGAGGCCGAACCGCTCCAGCATTGCGCGGGCAGCGTGGTGCGCCGCTGTCCCGGGATCACGGCCGATAAGAATCAAAGGCAACGCGACATTGCTCAAGACATCGAGTGCAGGGAGCAGACTGGATGTCTGTGGAACTAGTTGCACGTTTGCGGGCCGCAGGTCGGTCATTGACCCGAGCGCCGGCCAACCGATCGTCCCGCTATCGGGCGCGGCAAGACCTGCAAGAAGATTCAGAAGCGTCGATTTCCCGCTGCCCGAGGGGCCGAGCACCGCGATGCGGTCCTGTGCCTCGACACGGCAGGTCACGTCCTCAAGGACGGGCGAAGCCTGGCCATCATTCCCGCCATAGGACATCGAAACGCCGCGCAAGTCGCTCAATACATCAGGCATCAAGGCACCTCCCGTCCTGAAGGCGGATGACCCGGCCCGCCCGGCGGGACAGCGCCTCGCTGTGCGTGGCAATCAGCGTTGACAGGCCGCGCCTGCGGCGGCTCTCGAAGTGCTCCATCAGCAGGGCTTCGGTGTCTTCGTCCACCTCGGCGGTCGGTTCGTCGGCAATCAGGATCGACGGGTCGCCCGACAGCGCCACCGCCAGACCGGCGCGCGCGGTCTCGCCGCCCGATAACTGGGTGGGCCGCGCCCCGGCGCGATGTTCGAGACCGACGCTCTGCAACAATTGCTCTACCCGTGCCGGGTCGCGCCTTCCAAGCAGACGAAGCTGGAAATCGACGTTCGCGGCGACCGTAAAATGCTCGAAGAGGTTGCCGGATTGCATCAGGATACCGAAATTCGAGGCGCGCATATGGGCCCTTTCGGCCTCGGGACGGCGCGTCATCCGCGTACCCGCGATATCGACATGGCCAGCATCCGGCGTGTCCAACCCGGTCAGGCAATTGAGAAGTGTCGATTTGCCGCTGCCGGAGGGACCCGTCACCGCCACGATCTCGCCTGGGGCGAGCGACAGGCTCACCCCGCGCAGTGCCGCTGTTTCGGTATCGGCCACGTGAAAGAAGCGGTAAAGTTCATGTGCCTCCAGCGCCGGCATGTCATTGCCACCGGAACGAGCGGGACATCAGACGCCACTGATCGACGTTGTCCGCGCCATAGGGCGCATATAGGTCCACCGAGACGAGCAAGCCTTTTCGATAGTAGAGATACCTCTCGTTCTCCTGACGCACCTGCTTTTCCGTTACCGGGTTCGGCTCGGAATTGGAGCTGTAAGAGATGCGGATCGCTTTTCCCGCGGGCAGGTCGAGCGTCCCTACGCTGCTTACCTCGACCGCCCGGCCGGAGGCCTTCAGCTGCGGCAGATAGTCGGACTTGACGTTTTCGACGGTCGGCGCGGATTTCACTTTACTGCGCGTTATGACGATACCGTCCAGCTTGTCCACGAAACGCGTCCCGTCGGTCAGTTCGCTTCTCGCCCAGCCTTCGGGAACCTTCATGGAGAAACCGGCAGGCGAGGTGAAGTCGATGAAAACCTGCGTATCGGGAATATCGCCGGGCGGGTTGTGTTCCGGAGCAACGGCCTTTTCGGCCCAAGCCGCGGAAGGGCCGGTTACGGCGGCCAGAACGGGGGCGAAAACCGCGAATGAAAGGATCGAACGGCGAGATATGGTGGCCGATCTTGGCGTATTGCGTCTCATGGCTGCCTCCTTCGATGGTCATGGGCGGGTCGTACCCGCTACGGACCGCGATACAGGTGGCAGCTGAGATGATGCTGTCAGGATCCATACAGATCTGTAAAAGGCGGCGTGTGTTCACCCGACCCCGGCAGCAAAGCTCACTTCCACCCGCAGACCGGGAGCGTTGTCGGAAAGCGTGAGCCGCGCCTCGTGCAGATCGGCCACCGCCTTGACCATCGCAAGCCCGAGGCCGGAACCGCGGGTGGTGCGGCTCTGTTCCATTCGGTATAGGCGGCGCAGCACCTTTTCGCGCTCGGCCTCGGGGATGCCGGGGCCATTATCGGCGATGCTTGCGACGATGCGGTCGCCCTCGCGCCGCGCCGCGCAGGTGATGACGGCGCCGGGCGGGCAATGGCGCAGGGCGTTCTCGATCAGGTTGGCGAAAAGCTGCGCCAGAAGCTCCCGGTCGCCGCGAATCCGGCCCGCGGCCGCATCGCCCGTGAAGATCAGCCGCCGGCCCTCATCCTCGGCCAGCGCCTGATAGAACCCGGTCATCTCTTCCAGCACGTGTCCCGGGTCGATCGGGGAGAAGCGCGCCTTCCGCGCGCCTGACTCGATCTGCGCGATCCGCAGGAGCGCATCGAAGGTGGCGATGATGGAATCGGTCTCATCCAGTGCCGCTTCGAGTTCCGCGAAATCCGTCCACCCGTTCCCGTGACTTTCCAGCGCGGTTTCCAGCCGGATACGCAAGCGGTTCAGCGGCGTCTTGAGGTCATGGGCTATGTCGTTGCTGATCTGGCGCATGCTCTCCACAGACACGGCCAGCCGTGCGACGGTGTCATTGACGATGCCGGCCAGCGCATCCAGATCGTCGCCATTTCCCGTCCGCGCCACGCGCGCGCCGAACCGGCCGTTGGCGACCTGTTCCAGCACCGTCTGGATCGCGCCGATCCGCTGCTGCATCCGGGTAGACAGCGCAACTCCCCCGGCCAGAGCGACCGCGCCCAGCACCAGCCCGGCCCAAAGCCCGCCCCGCAGGATGATCTCCTCCAGCTCGGAAATGTCCTCGCCGCTGTTGGCGACGGTCAGGCGATAGGGGCCGAAGGTCCGCGCGCCGAGGAAATAGTCGTAATCCGCCGACAGGCCCAGGGCGGTGGCCGGCGCCGGCGAAGCCATTCCGGCCGGCAACTCCTGCAGGCTCCCTGCAAGCACGGCGCCGTCCGGGCCGGTCAGACGATAGAGCGTGTCGCCGGACCGCGCGGCGTCGGCATGCGCCTTCACTTCGCCGATCAACGCCGGGCCGCCATCACTTTCATAGGTGTCCGCGAAAAGGGCGAGCGTTTCGGTCACGGCACGCTCATGCCGCCCCCGCAACTCCTGCCGGATGAAGCCATAGGACACCAGCCCTGCAATCGCCGCGCCCAGCAGAAACACAGCGGTGAACCCGATTGCCAGGCGAAAACCGATGCTGCGCGTCAGCCTAACCGGGCGCATGAAGACTGTATCCGGTATTGCGGATCGTGTGCAGCAGAGCGGTGTCGAACGGCTTGTCGATTTTCGCGCGCAGGCGGCTTACATGGGTTTCCACCACGCTTGTCTGCGGATCGAAATGCAGATCCCACACATGATGCAGCAGCATGGTGCGGGTGACGACCCGCCCTTGGTTGCGCATCAGCACCTCGAGCAGCAGGAATTCCTTCGGCAGCAGGTCTATCGGCCGCCCGGCGCGGGTGACGCTGCGTTTCAGCAGGTTCATTTCCAGATCGTGGAGACGCAACACGGTCTCCTCCTTCCGCAATGCCGGCCGGCGCGCAAGGGCCGCAACGCGGGCGGCGAGTTCGGAAAAGGCGAAGGGCTTGACCAGGTAATCGTCGCCGCCGGCGTCCAGCCCCTCGACGCGATCATCGACGCCGCTGATCGAGGTCAGGAAGATCACCGGTGTCCGGACGTTCGCGGCGCGGATCGCCCGGACCATCGAAAGCCCGTCCAGTCCCGGCAGCATACGATCGGCAATCATCACGTCATAGGCTTCGCGGGTGGCTTGGAACAGCCCGTCATGGCCATTGTCCAGGACATCGCAGACATGGCCGCCCTCGCGGAATCCGCGCAAGACATATTCTGCCGTATCCGCGTCGTCTTCGACCAGAAGTATCCGCATGCTCCATTCCTGCAAAATCCGGAGCCGCGCTGTGCGATTGCGCGGCCCCGCCAGATGATCTCAAGACAATCCCGCCGTAAAGCCCCGCGGGGCCGGGCGAGTCATTGCTCCGTCACGATCTCGTCGCCGTCTTTCGAAAGCGACATGTAGAAGAGCGTCACGATGATGGCGGCGAAAAACAGCAGGCTGGTGCCGATGGTGCCGAAGCCCAGGCCCCCCGCATCGCGTGGCTGCGACAGCAGGTCGCCGAAGGAGGCCCCCATCGGTCGGGTCAGGATATAGGCCAGCCAGAAGGCCAGGATTCCGTTCATCCCGAAGCTGAAGAAGGCCAGCGCAATCACCGCGATGACGGCGCCATATGCGACACCGGCCTGAAGGTAGCCCAGGCCAAGCCCTTCGGCCATCAGATCGCCCGCCGCGGTGCCCAGGGCAAAGGTGAACAGGATCGCCAGCCAGTAGAACACTTCGCGCCGGAAGGTGATGATCGTGTGGATCGACAGCGTCCTTTCCACCGCGTACCAAAGCGCGAATGTCGCCCCCAGCGCCAATGCGAACCAGGCCGTCGTCGTCTCGAGGCTGTATCCCATGTTGTCCACCAGGTTATCGGTGATCAGCGTGCCGACAACGCTGATCAGCACGACGCTCAGCCAATAGATCCAGGGCACATAGCGGCGCTGGGAGAATTACAGGATCAGGGCGGCGATCAGGAACCCCGACATGATCACAGAGGTGAGCGGCAGGCCGAGGCCCAGCGTCTCGCTCAGCAGGTCGGCCGCGGTTTCGCCGACGGTCACGGCCAGCAGTTTGACCAGCCAGAAATCCCAGGTGACCTGCGGCACCCGGTTATGCACCGCCTCGGACGGCCAGTCCTCGAAACTCGTTTGCGTCGTCATGGATCGTTCTCCGATAGGTTGCGCCGGACGGATGCCGGCGGGATCGCGTCGTCCCGCATCGCCTCGGGCAGCAGCCCGGACTGTCCCCGCAAGGGGCGCGGGTGAAAGCGCGCTGGCGGCGTCTGGTCCGGCAAGGCCGCGCTTTCCTGCGCGGCTGTCTTGCCGATCCAAGTCAACCCAACCCGTCACGCGGATTACTTCCCTGTAAGGTTGGGACGGCTTCGCGGAGTCCGGTCCAGCGGAAGTATCGGCAGCCCCTCGCCGCCCATTGGGACAGATTACTTATCTGTAAGGCCACCGTCAGAAAACTGTCAGCCAGCCGGCGTATACGTTGTCTGACGGCCCTGTTCTTCGCGTGCAAGGCTCAGGCAAGGATCCCGGAAATGCATGTTCAGGACACCGCAGAGACGCCCGATGTCTCGACAGAGGCCGGGAAAGGGCGTGTGCGAAAGGTCCGTGCGATGTTCCTTTCGGATTTCCACCTTGGGACCATCGGCTGCAAGGACGCGGCTCTGTTGGACTTCCTGCTGCATCACGACGCGGACATCACCTATCTGGTCGGCGATATCTTCGATCACTGGCGTCCCCTCGGGGCGCACTGGACCGCAGGACATGACCGGATCCTGAAGCTGCTTCTCGAGCGGGCGCGGGCCGGACGCCGGATCGTCTATCTTCCGGGCAATCACGACGCCTTTTTCCACCGTTACCTCGGCCGGTACTTCATTGATCTCGAAGTCTGCGCGCGGACCCATCACACCACGGAGAACGGGTTACGGCTGCTTGTCACGCACGGGGACTGCTGCGACCTGTTCGCGAAGCGCCTTCCCCGGTGCGCCAGGGCGGGCAGCGCCATCGAGGCGGGCGTGCGGCGGATCGACCGCGGCCTCAACACGCTGTTGCGGCGGATCGGCCGGGACAAATGGAACGGGATCGAAACCGCGCTCTCACGCGTGAACGCGATGATCCGCGCGCATGACCGGTTCGAGGAGCGCCTGAGCCATCTTGCCCGCATCGCGGGGGCTGACGGCATCGTTTGCGGCCATTTCCACGAGGCCGCCCTTCATCGCGCCCACGGCGTCCTCTATGCCAATTGCGGTGACTGGATCGAAAGCTGCACCGGGCTTGTGGAGAGGCTCGACGGCACGCTCGAACTGGTCCGCTGGCAGGACGACCGTGCCACAGGCGAGGCGACCGAGCCCGAGCCGGCGGACGAGTCCCTGCAGGCGGTCACCTGACATGAGCGGCTGGATGATCCTCCCCGAACTCTTCGCAAGCGCCGGCCTCGCCGCGCAGTTGCTCAGCGTCATCGCGGTTCGGCACCGGATCAGATCCGCCCCGAAGACAATGCCGGCACCGGATTTGCCGCCGATTTCGGTGCTTCGCCCGGTCTGCGGTCTCGAGAACAATCTGGAGACGACGCTGCGCTCGACATTTCATCTGACCGGCCGCGACGTCCAGATCCTTTTCTGCGCCGCCTGTCCGGATGATCCGGCCGTGCCGCTGGTCGAGCAGCTGATTGCCGAGTATCCGCAGGCCTCCGCAAGGCTGTTGATCGGCGACGACCGGATCAGCGGCAATCCCAAGTTGAACAACCTGGTCAAGGGATGGGCCGCGGCATCGAACGACTGGATCGTTATGGCCGACAGCAATCTGCTGTTGCCGCGCGATTATCTTCAAGAGCTCTTCGCCTGCTGGACGCCGGGAACCGGGCTGGTCTCGTCGCCCGCTTTCGGCGCGCGCCCGGGGAATCTCTGGGCCGCGGTCGAGGCGGCATTCCTCAACACCTACCAGGGCCGATGGCAATTGCTGGCGGATGAGTTGGGCATTGGCTTTGCACAGGGAAAGACCCTTCTATGGCGGCGTGACATCCTGGAGGCGTCTGGCGGGCTCGCGGCGCTGGGCCGGGAGATGGCCGAGGATGTGGCGGCGACGAAGCTGGTGCGGCGCGCCGGTCTGAAGGTACGGGTGGCGCGCGTGCCCTTCGCGCATCCGTTGGGCATGCGCACCGCACGGGAGGTCTGGCAGCGCCAATGCCGCTGGGCGCGGGTGCGGCGCCTTGGGTTCGCGCGTGTTTATCCGGCCGAGGTTCTTGGCGGCGCGGCCATGCCCGCGGCGGTGTTGGCCATTGCCGCCGCGCTGGGCTGGATTTCCACGGCGGTCGTGCCGGTTTTCTTTTTCGCATGGTACGCGGGCGAGTTTGCCCTTGCGCGCAGCGCCGGCTGGCCGTCTTCAGGGCGGGACATACTGGCCTGGATGGTTCGCGATCTGATGCTCCCGGTGCTCTGGATCGCGGGGTGGTTCGGGTCCGGATTCACCTGGCGCGGCACGGCGATGGGTCCGCGACCGACCGAATCGAAGGCCAGGCCATGATGCAGCTGGACACGGTCGTTCACGCGATCCAGGGCTATGGGCTGCTGATCCTGTTTCCGCTCGCGGTGCTGGAAGGGCCGATCGTGACGGTGATCGCCGCCTATTTCGCGCAGCTCGGCCTCATGAATGTCGTCGGAGTCTACACTGTCTGCGTCATCGCCGACCTGGCGGGGGATGCGGCCCTCTATGGCCTGGGCCTCTGGGCGCCGGGACGGTTTCCCGTACGCTGGCTGCTGTGGCTTGGGATCACCCAGGACAGGCTGGCCCGACTCGAAGCGCATTTCCGCGAGCGCGGCCCCCGGACGCTTCTGCTGGGCAAGCTGACACATTCGGCGGGCTTCGCCGTGCTGTTGGCGGCCGGCGCGTCGCGCATGCGTTTTGCGACGTTCCTGTGGTACAACCTACTGGCAACCCTGCCCAAGACCCTTCTGTTCGTGGTCATCGGCTACAGCTTCGGCGCGGCCTACAAGGCCATCGACTCCTATATCTTCCGCGGCTCGCTGATCCTGCTGGCCGCCCTGGCAACCGGCGGCGCGATCTGGCTGCTGCACAGGCGAAGGAGCGCGCGATGAGCGGCCCCCATGGTGTGTCCTGCATCATTCCGGCCTATAACGAGGGCGCGCGGATCGCCGGCGTTCTGTCCTGCGTCGTGGATCATCCGGCGATTGCCGAGGTGATCGTCGTCGATGACGGCTCCAGCGACGACACGGCGGCGGTCGCGGCCGGGTTTTCGGGGGTGAACCTGATCCGGCAACCGTCCAACGGCGGCAAGACCGCGGCCCTTGCCACGGGGCTGCGGTGGTCGACGGGGCCGCTGATCCTGCTTCTGGATGCGGACCTGTCGGGCCTGCGCCCCTCGGACATCGACGCGCTGCTCGACCCGGTGCTGAACGGGTCGGCCGAGATGTCGATCAGCCTGCGCAGCAACGCCCCGCTGGTGTGGCGCCTGATCGGGCTGGACTACATCTCGGGCGAGCGGGCGATGCGCAAGGATCTGCTGGCCGGGCATCTGGACCGCCTTTCCGGGTTGCCACGCTTCGGCTTCGAGGTGTTTCTCAATGCGATCATGGTCCGCGGCGACCTTCCGCTGGCCGTGGTCGCATGGCCTGGCGTCCGCAATCAGCTGAAGAACCGGAAATACGGGATTTGGCGCGGCATCCAAGGCGATCTGAACATGATCGCCGACCTGTTCCGAAGTTTCGGCCCGCATGACCTGCTGAGGCAGATCATCCGAATGCGGCGCCTGCGCGTGACTTGCCCGTAGGGTCCGCTACAACCCCTTCAGCTCTCGCGACTCTTGCAAAGGCAGAGTATATTGCGCTGCCCAAATTCCCGAAGCGCAAATCTGCGATCAAAATGTCTCCGTGGACCGGTGGTGTACACTTCAAGCGTCCTGTCGCCCGAGATGGACAGTCGAAGGCGCCGACGGACAGTCTCGCAAGTCCAATGCGGTCAGTCAGCGAAGCCGACCCTCACAAAATCTTCGCATAACAGAAACAAATCTTTAACACGCCCGGACAATTGTTCGTAAGCCGCACCGAGATCGCGGCAAATCCTGCAGAGATCTGCCACTTAAAGGGGGAACCCATGGCACAATCCTTTACCCGCGCGTGGGCCGTATTCTTCGGCAGCTGCGCTGTCGCCGCGCTCACCACCTCAGCAAGCGCTCAGCCGATCAGCAAAGTCGAGTGGATCGGCTCGGACCCGTCCACCACTGCCGAACAGCTCTCGGACTTCTACACCAATGCCAAGGTGAAAGTGACCCATTCGGACGGGTCTACCGAGACCCGCCCGCTCGGCTACCACATGCTGATGAGCACCCAGACCAGGGTCGGCAACAATGCCAGCCCCGCCGGCGCAATCTACGACAAGAACATGTCGCCGATCATGGACCCGACCGCGAACGGCACGCCAGTGACCTTCGAGACGCCCGACGGCACGATGCTGGCCAACATCGGCGGCAAGATCTTTCACCTGTCGAACTACGAATACTCTTGGATGCTGGCCGACGGCAGCGATCCGAACGAGGTCATGGGTCCGATCCTGCCCTCCTCGGTCACGCTGACCGAACTTAGCCAGTCGGCTGACGGCACGCTCACGCCAGTCGCGCAGCACCCGGTCGATTTCTCGTCCGTGGGCGGCGTCGCGGTCACCTGCAACGCGACCGTTACGCCCTGGGACACCTTCCTGACCTCGGAAGAGAACTACGACGCCGACGGTCGCGCGGTCGAAGAGGCGCGCACCAAGGACCCCTCGGGCATGTCCGACGTGCTGCGCGGCATCACCAAGTATTACAACCACGGCGAGCTTTCGAGCCCCTACAACCGTGGCGTGCTGCCCGAAGTGAAAGTCGCCTCGAATGGCTCGACCAGTGTGACCAAGCACTACGCGGTCGGTCGCGGCAGCTATGAGATGGCTCAGATCATGCCCGACCAGCGCACCGTGCTGGGCAGCCATGACGGCACCAACCAGCCGCTGACGTTGTTCATCGCCGACAAGGCGGCTGATCTCTCGGCCGGCACGCTCTATGCCGCGAAGTTCGACCAGCAGAGCGCGGAAAACGGCGGCACCTTCAAGCTGAGCTGGATCAAGCTGGGCCATGCCACCGATGACGAGCTGAAGGCGATGGTCGAGGGCGGCATCAAGTTCTCGGACATGTTCGACACCGCAGACGAAGCCACCGACGGCTTCACCGAGATCACCACCGGCAGCGACAAGACCTCGGAATTCCTGAAGGTCAAGAACCGGACCGCCGCGGCCTTCCTTGAGATGAAGCGCTATGCCGGCATGGTCGGTGCGGCCACCGAGCTGCGCAAGTCCGAAGGCATGGCCTTCGATCCGGCGAACGATACGATCTACCTCGCGATCTCGGAAATCGGCAAGGGCATGGCAGAGGGTAAGGGATCGGGCGTCGGTGGCGACCAGATCCGCGTGTCGGGCATGAAGTCGGGCGCGGTGTATGCCCTGGGCACGTCCGGCGGCCAGACGGACAGCGACGGTAACGCCATCGACAGCGCCTATGTGCCGGTCTCGATGCACGTGCCCGCCGGCCTGATGGGCAACGACATGGCCGACAAGGACGCGCTGGGCAACTCGGCGCATCCCGACGCCATCGCCAACCCCGACAACCTGTACTGGTCGACGGCGTACAACACGCTGTTCGTCGGCGAGGACACGGGCATGCACACCTCGAACGTGCTCTGGGCGTGGCAGCCCGGCATGTCGGCCCCCGTCCGGCTCATGAACCTGCCGGCCGGTGCCGAATCTACCGGCCTTCGGGTGATCGAGAACCTCGGTGGCTTTGCCTACGCGACCTCGAACGCCCAGCACGTCGGCGACTTCGAGCCCGGCGACAACGAGCTTCTCAAGCAGGCCAAGGCTATGATCGACGCCAAATGGGACAACGGCCATATGGCGCCGCTCGGCTACGTGACCGGCCTGCCGGCGGCGACCGTCGCGACGAACTGACGGAAGCAACAACTCATCTCGTGGGGCCCGGTCGTTGCACCGGGCCCACTTTCGTTCAAACCCCTGCGTCGGGTGCCAGATCTGTGACAGTTGCGACAAAAGACATAAGCGCAAACTTGATTGGAATCATT
>JBAVQZ010000037.1:0-1990 GCA_049694515.1 Paracoccaceae bacterium
AGGACAAGGATCAGTTTCTGCTTGCCGGTCAGGTTCTTTCCCTTGAATTCCTTGTGGTCGCGCAGGAAATGCGCCTCGTTCGCGCCACGCATGTCGGCCACGATGGAGCGCGAGGGATCCTCGCGCACCCGCTCGGCATAGCGCATGACATAGGCCACGGCGATCAGCCAGGCGACGGCCAGGATGCCAAGCCGCAGCAGCATCCCCTGGGTGAAGGGGATCCCCGCGGCGTTCGAGGCGATGGCGGTCGAGAACGGGTTGATCGTGGAGCCCAGCACCCCGGTCCCCGCGCCCAGCATGATGATGGCTACGCCGGTCAGCGAGTCATACCCGGCGGCGATCATCACCGGGATCAGAAGCGGATAGAAGGCCAGCGTCTCTTCGGCCATGCCATAGGTCGTGCCGCCCGCCGCGAACAGCGCCATCATCACCGGGATCATCCATTTCTCGCGCCCCCTGAGGCGCTGCATCGCCTGCTCGATCCCGGTATTGATCGCGCCCGTCGCGGTGACGACGCCCAGAAAGCCGCCGATCACCAGGACGAAAAGCGAGACGTCGATCGCGTTGGCGACATATTCGACGGGGTCGTAGAAGCCGGCGATCGGCGCAAGGAAGATATCGACGATGCCCTGCGGGTGCGATTCCACAAGCTGGTAGCTGCCGGGCACCGGGACGTCCTTGCCCAGGGCCTCGTTGGCGACGCGGTCGTATTGACCGGCAGGCACGATCCATGTCAGCGCCGCCATGACGATGATCAGGACGAACAGGATCGTGTAGGCGGATGGAAACCGGTCGGCGACAACGGTTGAAGGATCGGGGCTTTGGGAAACATCCGTTTCATCGGAATTGGCCATCAAATGCTCCAGTCATCAAGTGAACGTGCGCCTGAGTGGCGCACCGGTAATGAAACAAAGCCTACAGCATCAAGCGGCCGGTCCGCTTTGCGCTGTGTCAATGAATTGCAACGCGTTCGCGTATTGGTTTGACTCGTCAAGAAGCCCGGCAGATTCCGGCGGCGGCGACAAGGGACCCCATGACGGCTGAAATGCTGCAGAACGACCAATCCGAGGTGATCGCCTTTCTTGCCGATCCAGCGAGCCATGGCGGTCTGCCGGTGAAGCATGTCGAGACCCACGGCGCGCATGTCTTCCTCGCGGGCGACGAGGCGCTGAAGCTCAAACGCGCGGTGCGCTATGACTACCTCGATTTCTCCACCGCCGAAAAACGCGAGGCGATGCTGCGGCGCGAGCTGGCGCTGAATCGCCCCGCCGCGCCGGAAATCTATCGCGACGTCTTGCCTGTCACGCGCGAAAGCGACGGGCGCCTTGCGCTGGACGGGACCGGCGCGCCGGTGGACTGGGTGCTGCGGATGTGGCGTTTTCCGGCCGAGGACGAGCTGTCCGCCATCGCCGCGCGCGGCGCGCTGGACGATAGCCTGGCGGAGGCGCTTGGCCGGGCCGTCGCAGCCTATCACGGCCGGGCGGAGCCGCGCGTGGACGATGGGGAGGAACTGATCGCGGAGATCCTGGAGGAGCTCCGCGACGCCTTCGACGGCATGGCCGACCTGTTGGGGGCGGATCGGACCCGCGCCTTCGCAACAATGGCCGCGGCGCAGCTCGACGCGCTTGCCCCGCTTATGACCGCGCGGACGCGCGCCGGCCATGTCCGCCGCGGGCACAGCGATCTTCACCTGGGCAATCTGGTGCTCATCGACGGCCGTCCGGTACCGTTCGACGCGCTGGAATTCGACGAACGGCTGGGCACCTGCGACGTGCTGTATGATCTGGCCTTCCTGCTGATGGATTTGTGCCACCGGGGCCTGCCGCGTGCCGCGAATATCGTGCTGGCCGGCTATCTGTTCGCGGACGGGGGCGCGCAGGATAACGGCATGGCGGCCATGCCGCTTTTCATGGCGGTGCGGGCCGCGATCCGGTCGATGGTGGCGGTCCAGACGGGGCGCGCGCGCGGCGATCCCGCCGCTGCGCGGTCC
>JBAVQZ010000038.1:0-1878 GCA_049694515.1 Paracoccaceae bacterium
CCCGCCACGTTGATCACGTCATCCGTGCGCGCCATGATATGAAGATAGCCATCCCCGTCGATTATGCCGGCATCGCCCGTTTCGTAAAAGCCGGGGAAATGCTCGAGGTAGGATTTCCGGAAACGCGCCTCGGCATTCCACAAGGTGGGCAGGGTGCCCGGCGGCAGCGGCAACTTGATCGCGACCGCGCCGAGAGTGTCGGGCCCCTGCGGGTGGGCGGCCTCGTCCAGGATCTGCACGTCGTAACCCGGCATCGGCACGCCGGAGGATCCGATCTTGATCGGCATCTCCTCGATCCCCATGGGGATCGCGGTAATGGCCCAGCCGGTTTCGGTCTGCCACCAATGGTCGATAACCGGCACCTGCAACTGGTCCTTGGCCCAGTGGATCGTGTCGGGGTCGGCCCGTTCGCCTGCCAGATACAGCGCGCGCAGACAGGACAAATCGTGTTTCTTCAAAAACTCGCCCTTCGGATCTTCCCGCTTGATGGCGCGGAACGCAGTGGGAGCGGTGAAGAAGCTTTTCACGTTGTGCTCCGAGATCACGCGCCAGAACGTGCCGGCATCCGGCGTGCCGATGGGCTTGCCCTCGAAGACCACGGTAGTGTTGCCGTGGATCAGCGGCGCGTAGCAGATATAGGAGTGTCCGACGACCCAGCCCACATCCGAGGCGGCCCAGAACACCTCGCCCGGGTCGACGTTGTAGATGTTCTTCATAGACCAGTTCAGCGCCACGAGATGCCCGGCGGTTGGACGCACGACGCCCTTCGGCGCGCCCGTGGTCCCCGAGGTGTAGAGGATATAGGCCGGGTGATTGCCCTCCACGGGGACGCAATCGGCCGGCTGGACGCCGTACTGGAAGCCGTACCAGTTGAAGTCGCGCCCTTCCTCAAGATGCGCGACCTCCTGCTCGCGCTGGTAGATCACGCAGAAATCGGGCTTGTGCGCGGCCTGTTCGATGGCCCCGTCCAGCAGCGGCTTGTAATGCACGACCCGCCCCGGCTCGATCCCGCAGGAGGCGGCGATGATGCATTTGGGCTTGGCGTCGTCGATGCGCACGGCCAGTTCGTGACTGGCGAAGCCGCCGAACACGACGGAATGGATCGCGCCCAGCCGCGCGCAGGCCAGCATCGCCTCGATCGCCTGGGGAACCATCGGCATGTAGATGATGACGCGGTCGCCCTTTTCGACGCCTTTCGCGCGCAGCGCGCCGGCCAGGGTGGCGACGCGGTTGCGCAGTTCGAAGAAGGTGATTTCCTGCTTGGTATGGGTGACCGGGCTGTCATAGATGATAGCGGTCTGGTGGCCCCTTCCATTCTCGACATGGCGGTCCACGGCGTTCCAGCAGGTGTTCACCTTGCCGTCCACATACCATTCGTAAAGCGGCGCGTTTTCGTCGAAGAGGGCCTTGCTGGGCGGCTGATCCCAGTCGATTTCCCGGGCGGCCTCCATCCAGAACTGTTCGGGATTGGCCTTCCAGGCCTCGTACACATCCTTGTATGCCATAGTATGCGTCCTCCTCCGCGTTGCCGCTTAGTAAGAAGAATGGCAATTTCAGGCAAGACGCAACCCCGCGCCTGAATGTCACGGTTGGCGCTAAACGTCTTGTGGGCGGGCTGTGCGACCGCTGCGCTGTTTTCGACATCGGCAAGGTCGAAAACCGGCGCGAATCGCGGTTGGAAATCGGAAACTCTGGTGGCAGGGAACGGCATCCCGCCATTCCCGCAAGCAAGGGTCTGTCGCCATGGTCGACAAGAAGCAGAAGCCCGCCAAACCCGGCGCGAAGACAACCAAGAAGTAGAACACCTCGAAAGCGTCGCCGTCGCGCGGCCCCCCGCGCGGCGGCGCGTCTTTTTCTACCCGTAATGCGCCACGGGGG
>JBAVQZ010000039.1:0-5708 GCA_049694515.1 Paracoccaceae bacterium
GTTCAGGTTCCAGGCCAGGCCGCAGGCCATCGAGCTGATGGTGAAGCCCATGATCGCGGCCAGGAACAGTTCTTTCCGGCCGATCCGGTCGGCCACCCAGCCCGTAACCGGCGTCATGATCGCGGCCGCCACGATATACGAGGTCAGCACCCAGTTGATCGTGTCGGTCGAGGCGCCCAGGTCCCCGGTCATCGAAGGCAGCGCCACGTTGGCGATCGTGGTGTCGAGTACCTGCATGATCGTCGCCAGCATGATCGACACCGTGATCAGCCCCTTGTGCGGAAGCTGGGTGTGATCGACAGGCTCGGCTGATGCGGCGGCGGAGGTGGCCATGTCGGGGCGCCCTTAGTCCTTGTGCCCGGCGAAGGCCGCGAAGACGCCCGCCAGGCTGCGGCTGACATGCGTGTCTACGGTGACGGTCGCGCTCATCCCCGTGCGCAGCATCAAATCGGTCGCAGGATCGTCCAGCGCCAGGCGCACCGGTACGCGCTGGGTGACCTTCACCCAGTTGCCCGTCGCGTTCTGAGCAGGCAGGAGCGAGAACTCGGCCCCCGTCCCTGCCCCGATCGCGGAGACCCTCGCGGTGAAGGTGCGGCCGGGATAGGTGTCGAATTCCACGTCCGCGGTCTGGCCCGGTTTCAGATTGGTCAGCTGGGTTTCCTTGAAATTCGCCTCGACCCAGGTGTCGCCCGTTTCGACCAAGGCGAATAGGGCGCTGCCCGGGGCGACGAACTCACCCGGCTTGAACGAGGCCGCCTGATACACCACGCCGTCGGCCGGCGCGCGCACCGTGGTGCGTTCAAGGTCATAGGCCGCCTTGTCGCGCGCCGCCTGGGCGGCCAGCACCGAGGGATGCTCGCCGGTCTTGATGTCCGGATCACCGCCCAGGGCCGCGCGCGCGCTTTCGATGGCCTGTTGCGCGGCGACTTGCTGCTCCTCTGCCTTGCGCAGGTTCCGGCTGGCCGAATCCAGCGACGAGGCCGAGGCGATACCCTTTTCGGTCAGTGCCTTCTGCCGGCCGTACTCGGACTGGTAGAAGGCCACGTCATCGGCCACGACCTTGGCCTCGGCCTCCGCCTGGGCATACGAGGCGCGCAGTTGGGCCACGTTCAGCCGCGCGGCGGACAGCGCCGCGTCGGCCTGGGCCAGCGCGATGCGATAGGGTTCGGGATCGACGCGGAACAGCATGTCGCCCGCCTTGACATGCTGGTTGTCCGATACCGCCACCTTGACCACGCGGCCCGAGACTTCGGACGTGATAGAGACTTTCGCCTGGTGCAGGTTGGCGTTCTCGGTCGATTCGTAGCGCCCGCCGGTCAGCCAGACATAGCCGCCGCCAAGCACCAGCAAAACCGGCACCGCCAGCATCAGCAGCCGGCGGACGGCGCGCTTGCGCTTAGGGGACGGAGGAACGGCCACCGCTTCCTTCTTGTTGACCTCGGCCGATGCGTTCATTGTTCCATGCCTTTCGCTGAATCCTGTCCGCAGGCAGCGGCACCATCACCTTCACCCAGATTCGCCACGATCGCCTTGAGCCCGCGCATCAGGATCTCGCGTTCCTCGACGGTCAGCCCCGCCAGCGCCTCGTCATAGACCTCTCCGGCGACCGCCTTGATCGACGCGAAGGCCTCCAGCGTCTTGTCGGTGGGATGCACCATCCGCACCCGCCGGTCGTTCGGATCCGGGCGCCGTTTGACCCAACCGCCCTGCTCCATCCGATCCAGAAGGCGCGACACGCTGATCGGCTCGACCTCCAGCAACTGGGCCAGCCGCGCCTGCGGCGCGGCTCCCTGCCGGGCCAGATGCACAAGAAGCCGCCACTGGGCGGCCGAAAGCCCGTGTTCGCCGCCGCGCGCCTCGAAGCGGCGGCGCAACAGGCGGGCCGAGTCATGCAGCAGGAAGCCGAGAGAATCCGTGGTCGTATTTTTCATGAGCGGAACATAATGTAAGCAGGCTTATCAAACAAGAGATAAGCCTGCTTATGTTCTCGTCGAATCTTCATGCACCGGCCCGACGTGTCCATCTGCGCAAGAAAAGAAATCATACGGCGCGAACTATGTTTCAGGCTGCCGCATCTTGATTTCCGCGCAATATGGCGACAGGACGGGACGGACTGTTTGCCGCCGATCCTTTTCGACCTGACATCCGGGAAATTCCGCCCATGGCCCCCGCCGATCCGAACCTTCCTTTCGAGACGCCGCCGCTGGCCGAGCCGGAGAGCTTCACCGACCCGGCGGCCGCGGTCGCGCGGCTGCGGGCGCTTTACGACGATGCGACGAAGTTCCTGCGCGACCGGTTTCAGCATACGCTGGACGGCAAACCCCGCACCGCGCGCTACCGCGCCTATTATCCCGAGCTGCGACTGGTCACCACGACCTTCGCCCATGTCGACAGCCGGCTGAGCTTCGGCCACGTCTCGGAGCCCGGCATCTATTCCGCGACGATCACAAGGCCCGACCTCTTCGAGAATTACCTGCGCCAGCAGATCGGCCTGCTGATCGAGAACCACGGCGTGCCGGTCAGCGTCGGCGCGTCGCACACGCCGATTCCGGTGCATTTCGCGGTGGCCGGCGACAACACGATATCCGTGCCGCAGGACGGGGTGCTGTCCTTCCCGCTGCGCGATGTGTTCGACGTGCCGGACCTGTCCACCACCAATGACGACATCGTCAATGGCTACGATTTCCGCTTTCCCGACGGCGCCCGGTCTCTGGCGCCGTTCTCGGCGCAGCGGGTCGATTACTCGCTGGCACGCCTTGCGCATTACACCGCCACCGGCGCCGAGCATTTTCAGAACCATGTGCTGTTCACAAACTACCAGTTCTATGTCGAGGAGTTCGAACTTTTTGCCCGCGCGGCCCTGGCCGACCCCGAAAGCGGCTATACCAGCCTGGTCGGCCCCGGCGATGTCGAGATCACGGATCCGGATGCGCCGATGCCGGTCCCGGCGAAACTGCCGCAGATGCCAACCTATCATCTGAAGCGCCCGAACAGCGCCGGCATCACGCTGGTCAATATCGGCATCGGCCCGTCCAACGCGAAGACCGCGACCGACCACATCGCGGTGCTGCGCCCGCATGCCTGGATGATGGTCGGCCATTGCGCGGGGCTGCGCAACAGCCAGAACCTCGGCGATTTCGTGCTGGCCCACGCCTATCTGCGCGAGGATCACGTGTTGGACGACGATCTGCCGGTCTGGGTACCGATCCCGGCGCTGGCCGAGATCCAGATCGCGCTGGAAGAGGCGGTGGCGCAGGTGACGGAGCTGGAAGGTTACGATCTGAAGCGGATCATGCGCACAGGCACCGTGGCGACGATCGACAACCGCAACTGGGAACTGCGCGACCAGTCCGGTCCGGTGCATCGCCTGTCGCAGGCGCGCGCCATCGCGCTGGACATGGAAAGCGCGACCATCGCCGCCAATGGCTATCGGTTCAGGGTGCCCTATGGAACATTGCTATGTGTCTCCGACAAGCCGCTGCATGGCGAGTTGAAGCTTCCCGGCATGGCTTCGGAGTTCTACAAGACGCAGGTCGCGCGGCACCTTCTGATCGGAATCCGCGCGATGGAACAGTTGCGCGACATGCCGCTGGAACGCATTCACAGCCGGAAATTGCGCAGTTTCGAGGAGACCGCCTTCCTGTGACGCAGGGAAATATGCCACAAAATGGGACAAAACCGCTTCTTTTTATACACCAGTCGTTGTGCCGGCCCCCAATATACCGTTAAATTGCGCGGATAAGCCCCCATAGGAGCGGGCAAGAACGAGGAGACAGCAAATGGCAAAACCGATGACGAAGACGCAACTGGTTGCCGCTCTGGCCGAAGAGATGGGCGGGGACAAGAAAACCGCCTCCGCCGCGCTGGACGCAATCACCGGCGTGATCACCAAGGAAGTGTCCGCCGGCGGCGCCGTCACGCTTCCCGGCGTCGGCAAGATCTATTGCCGCGAGCGGCCCGAGCGGATGGTGCGCAACCCGGCCACCGGCGAGCAGATCAAGAAGGATGCCGACAAGGTGGTCAAGATGACGATCGCCAAGGCACTGAAGGACAGCGTCAACGGCTGACCCGCCGGGCTTGCCCCGACGCAGCATTTCTCTAGGGTCGCCTTTCGGCGGCCCTATTCGTTTTTTCGGAGGTGTCATGGATTTCCGCGCAATCGGCATGGGGTTGGCCTTCGCCTTCATGTGGTCCTCGGCGTTCACATCCGCGCGCATAATCGTTGCCGATGCGCCGCCACTCTCGGCTTTGGCGCTGCGGTTTCTGATTTCGGGGCTTCTGGGGGTGATCATTGCCCGCGCGATGGGGCAAAGCTGGCGGCTCACCGCACCGCAATGGCGCGCGACGGTGGTGTTCGGACTTTGCCAGAACGCGCTTTACCTCGGTCTGAATTTCGTGGCGATGCAGACGCTGGAGGCATCGCTGGCAGCGATCATCGCCTCCTCGATGCCGCTGCTGGTCGCCGCGGCGGGCTGGTTCGTCTACGGCGAACGGCTCAAACCGCTGGGGCTGGCCGGGCTGGTGGCGGGTTTCGCCGGGGTTGCCGTGATCATGGCCAGCCGGATCAGCGGCGGGGTGGACCTCTATGGCCTGACGCTTTGCCTGTTCGGCGTGCTGGCGCTGACCACGGCCACGCTGGCGGTGCGCGGCGCCTCGTCGGGCGGGAATGTCCTGATGATCGTCGGCATCCAGATGCTGGTGGGCAGCGCGGTGCTGGGAGTCGTCGCGATGACGGTGGAGACATGGGACGTGGCATGGAGCGGCAAGCTGATCGCCGCCTTCGCCTATACCACGCTGGTGCCGGGGCTGGCGGCGACCTTCACCTGGTTCATGCTGGTGCGCCGCATCGGTGCGGTCCGGGCGGCGACCTTCCACTTCCTCAATCCGTTTCTTGGCGTGGCGATCGCCGCCGCGCTTCTGGGCGAGAAGCTGGGGCCGATGGACGTGATCGGCGTGCTCGTCATCATGGCGGGCATCCTGGCGGTGCAGCTGTCGAAACAGGCGCGGCGCTGAGGGGCCTCAGCCGATGCGGCCACGGTTCTCACCCACCTGGCCGCGATGCAACAGCATGTGATCCAGCAGTATGCAGGCCATCATCGCCTCGCCCACAGGCACGGCACGGATGCCAACGCAGGGGTCGTGACGTCCCTTGGTGACGATCTCCGCCGCCTCGCCCGACTTGGTGATGGTGCGCCGCGGGGTCAGGATCGAGGACGTGGGCTTGACCGCAAAGCGCACCACCACATCCTGCCCTGTGGAAATGCCGCCGAGAATACCGCCCGCATGGTTGGAGGAATAGACCGGCCGCCCGTCATTGCCCATGAAGATCTCGTCGGCATTCTCGCTTCCGGTCAAGGTGGCGGCGGCCATTCCCTCGCCGATCTCGACCCCCTTGACGGCATTTATGCTCATCATCCCGGCGGCAAGATCGGTGTCGAGCTTGCCATAGACCGGCGCGCCCAGCCCCGGCGGCACGCCCTGCGCCACGACCTCGACGATGGCACCGACCGAGTTGCCGCTTTTCCGCAGGTCGTCGAGATAGGCGGCCCAACCCTCGGCCGCTCTGGCATCGGGTGACCAGAACGGGTTGTTCCCGATCTCGTCCATGTCGAGGCGGGTGCGATCAATGGCGTGCGGGCCGACCTGAACCATGTAGCCGGTGATTGTCAGCCCCGGCGCCAGCGCCTTCAGCGCCGCGCGAGCCACCC
>JBAVQZ010000040.1:0-8669 GCA_049694515.1 Paracoccaceae bacterium
GCGCGCAGCCTCGGCCGCACGGTGTCGGACGCCGGCCCGAAAACCGGCAGCATCCGCGGAATGCCCGGCATCACGCCCGGTTTCACGATCGACGAGCGCAGATGCGGGCGCGGCGAGGACTCGAGCACCGAGGCCGCCGCACCCTTGCCCATCACCAGCACCAGAACCGTGACAATCGCCGCAAACCGGGTCATTTCGCCTCCTTTTTCTTGACGCGCCCGAAATCGGGGGCGTCGGTGTCCTGACCCGCTTCGATGATACCCCGGCGAATGGCGCGCGTGTGGGTGAAATAGTCGAACAGATGCTGGCCGTCGCCGGTGCGGATGGCGCGTTGCAGCGCGAACAGCTCCTCGGTGAAACGACCCAGGATTTCCAGCGTCGCTTCCTTGTTGTTCAGGAACACATCGCGCCACATCGTCGGGTCCGAGGCCGCGATGCGTGTGAAATCCCGAAAGCCAGCGGCGGAATACTTGATCACCTCGCTATCGGTCACACGGCGCAGGTCGTCGGCCACGCCCACCATTGTATAAGCGATCAGGTGCGGCGCGTGGCTGGTGACGGCCAGCACCAGATCGTGGTGTTCGGCCTCCATCTCCTCGACATTGGCGCCCATCCCCTCCCACAGCGCGCGCAGCTTTACGGTGGCGGCGGGATCGGTCCCTTCGACCGGCACCAGAAGGCACCAGCGGTTCTCGAAAAGCTCGGCAAAGCCCGAGCGCGGGCCGGAATGCTCGGTGCCGGCCAGCGGGTGACCGGGGATGAAATGCACGCCTTCGGGGATATGCGGCCCCACGGCCTCGATCACCGCGCGCTTGACCGAGCCGACATCCGTGACGGTCGCGCCGGGTTTCAGATGCGGGCCGATCTGCTCCGCGACATCGCCCATCACGCCGACCGGCACGGCCAGAACCACCAGATCGGCGCCCTCGACCGCCTCGGCCGCGCTGTCCACGATCCGGTCGCACAGCTCGATCTCGCGCGCAATGCTGCGCGTTTCGGCCGAGCGGGCGGTCCCCACAATCTCTTTGGCCAGCCCGGCCCGGCGCATCGCATGGGACATCGACCCGGCAATCAGCCCCAGCCCGATCAGGGCGACACGATCGTAGATCGCGCTCATGTCTCGCGCCCCTTGAAGGCCCGAACGGCATGTACGACACGGCGGCAGGCCGCCTCGTCGCCCACCGTGATCCGCAGGCAGTTCGGCAGCTTGTAACCCGCCACCCGGCGCACGATGATACCCTGAGTTTTCAGCCACTCGTCGCAGGCATCCGCCTCGGCCGGCGAGGCAAAGCGCGCCAGGATGAAATTGGCGCACGAAGTGTCCGACGGCACGCCGCATTCGGCCAGCGTCTCGGCCAGCCACGCGCGCAGCCGCGTGTTCTCGATCCGGCAGCGCGTCGCGTGATCGCGGTCGCGCATCGCCGCCTCGGCGGTCTCAAGCTGGGTCTGACTCAGGTTGAACGGCCCGCGGACCCGGTTCAGCACGTCGATAATCTGCGCCGGGCCGTAGCCCCAGCCGATGCGAAGACCGCCCAAACCGTAGAGCTTGGAGAAGGTGCGCGTCATCACCACGTTGTCGCGCGCTTCGACCAGCGCCGCGCCACCATCAAATCCTTCCACGTAATCGGCATAGGCGCCATCAAGCACCAGGATCGCCTGCGGCGGCAGCTTGTCGGCCAGCCGCGAAATCTCGTTCCCGCCGATCATCGTGCCGGTTGGGTTGGCCGGGTTGGCGATGAAGACCAGCTTCGTGCGGCGCGTGCAGGCCGCCAGAATCGCGTCCACATCCACCACCCGCTCGCGCTCGGGCACTTCGACCGGCGTGGCCCCGGCGGCAAGGGCCGAGATGCGATACATCGAGAAGCCGTGCTCGGTGTGGATCACCTCGTCCTTCGGCCCGGCATAGCACTGGCACAGGAAGGTTATGATCTCGTCCGAGCCGGCGCCGCAGATGATCCGTGCCGGGTCCAACCCGTGCACCTCGGCAATCGCCGCGTGCAGCTTCGCGTGGTCGGTCGACGGGTAACGGTGCAACTGGTGGACCGTGCGCACGAACGCCTCTTTCGCCTTGTCGGACGGGCCGAACGGGTTTTCGTTCGACGAGAGTTTCACGACCTCGGCCACACCTTCCACATGGGACTGGCCGCCCTGATAGAGCGCAATCTCCATGATGCCGGGTTGGGGCTGAATGCGTGACATTGAAACCTCCTGCATGACGCCTCATTAGCGGCCACGCAAAGCCAATGCCAGACGGAAAGAAAAGCCTTCCCGGCGTTGTTGCCGAAAATCCGAACTGAAGCCGCGCGTCAGGTGGCCAGCACGTTGCGGAACTGCCAGGGATCGCTTTCGTCGATATCCTCGGGGAAATGCTCCCACCGGTCCTGCAAAGGGGTCCAGTCGGTGTAATGCGCCTCGACCGGGCCGAGATAGGGGCGCTGCACCTCGAGGCACCGGGCATGGTCCATCTCGTCGGTCTCGACGATACCGGCCTCGGGGTTTTCCAGCGCCCAGACCATGCCCGCCAGCACCGCCGAGGTGACCTGCAAGCCCGTCGCGTTCTGGTAGGGGGCGAGGTCCCGCGTCTCCTCGTTCGACAGACGCGAGCCGAACCAGAGCGCGTTGTTCTCGTGGCCGTAGAGCAGCACGCCCAACTCGTCGATCCCCTCGACGATCTCGTGCTCCTCCAGGATGTGATGCTTTGTCTGCTGCTTGCCCGAGCCGAACATCTCGTGCAGCGAAAGCACCGCGTCGTCGCAGGGGTGATAGGCGTAATGGCAGGTCGGCCGGTATTGCGGCGCGCCGGCCTCGCCTACCGTGTAATAGTCCGCGATCGAAATCGCCTCATTATGCGTCACCAGAAAGCCGAACTGCGGCCCCGGCGTGGGGCACCAGGTATGCACGCGGGTGATCGCGCCGGGCCGGTCGATCCAGATGCCGGCCCGGCAGCCCGTTTCGTGCCGGTGGCCGTTCTCGGGGAACCAGGTTTCATGCGTCCCCCAGCCAAGTTCTGCCGGTTGGAATCCTTCGGCGATGAACCCCTCGACGGACCAAGTATTGACGAAGGTGCCGCGCGGTTTGGGCTGGCGGCGGGCCTGTGTGTCGCGCTCGGCGATGTGGATGCCCTTGACGCCGAGTTCGTGCATCAGCGCGGCCCAGCCTTCTCGATCCGACGGCACGCCGGCCTCGCACCCGGTATCGGCGGCAAGGCGCAGCAGCGCCTCCTTCACGAACCAGCTGACCATGCCGGGATTGGCGCCGCAGCAGGACACGGCGGTCGTGCCGCCGGGATTGGCCCGCTTTTCACGCCGCACGGTCTCCCGCAGCGCGTAATTGGTGCGCTCTTCGTTGTCCTGCGTCTCGAAATAGAAGCCAGCCCAGGGCTCGACCACGGTGTCGATATAGAGCACCCCCATTTCGCGGCAGAACTTCATCAGATCCAGCGAGGACGTGTCCACCGACAGGTTCACGCAAAAGCCCGTGCCCGGCTCGAAAAGCTCGCCCAGCACCTCGCGATAATTCTCGCGGGTCAACGCCACCTCGACATGACGGATGCCGCGCTGCGACAGGAAGGTGTGGGCCACGTGATCGGGTTCGATCACGGTCAGCTTCTTCCGGTCGAATTCGAAATGGCGTTCGATCAGTGGCAGGGTGCCGCGGCCGATCGAGCCGAAGCCGATCATCACGATCGGCCCGTCGATCTGCCCATGAACTGGATGGCTCTGCGTCATGTCCTGGGCCTCTCCGGTATGGCAACGGTCGGGCCGTGGCCCGTTAGAACGAAAAAGGCCGCGCCGATCGGGCGCGGCCTGCTATGAAACTGCGGCAGAAATCAGTTCTGCGCGTAGAATTCGATGACGAGATGCGGCTCCATCATCACCGGATAGGGCACGTCGCCCAGCGCCGGCGTCCGCGTGAAGGTCGCGGTCATCTTGGAATGGTCGACCTCGACATAGTCGGGCACGTCCCGCTCGGGCAGTTGCGCGGCTTCCAGCACCATCGCCATCTGCTTGGATTTCTCGCGCACCTCGATCACGTCGCCTTCCTTCACGCGATAAGAGGGAATGTTCACCTTCTTGCCGTTCACCAAGACATGACCGTGGTTCACGAACTGGCGGGCCGCGAAGACGGTCGGCACGAACTTGGCGCGGTACACCACGGCGTCGAGGCGGCGCTCCAGCAGGCCGATGAGGTTTTCACCCGTGTCGCCCCGGACCCGTTCGGCCTCGGCGAAGATGCGGCGGAACTGCTTTTCGGTCAGATCGCCGTAATAGCCCTTCAGCTTCTGCTTGGCGCGCAGCTGGATGCCGAAGTCGCTGAGCTTGCCCTTGCGACGCTGGCCGTGCTGGCCGGGGCCGTATTCACGGCGGTTGACCGGGGATTTCGGACGGCCCCAGATGTTCTCGCCCATCCGGCGGTCGAGTTTGTACTTGGCAGACGTGCGTTTGGTCACGGCTGATCTCCTTCGTTTGCGCGACGCCCGGAGGCGCCTGTGAAGGGCGTTGTCCTTTCCCTGAAGCGGGAGACAGGCATCCCCTTGCGGGGGCCACCAACACCAATGGATACCCCGGCCGCCAGGGCCGGAATGGCGGGCTTATACAGGTGCGTGGGCGGGTGTCAATGCCGCAACCCGCCCTCGTGCTGCAGAATCGCGGCCTCGGAGGCCGATAGGTTGCGGCGCGCGAAATCGCCATAGGCGAAGGGATCATGCGCGATGGCGGGGAACTGCTCCAGCAATGCGCCGCGCTGATCCGGGCTGACCGTTTCCAGCGCGGTGTTGGCCGGATGGAAACTTTCGGTCTCCACCCCGTTGGCCCAGACCACCTGGTGCCGCTCGAGCATCAGATGAACATAGGTCACCTCGCGCAGGGTGCGGTCATGGACGATGGAGCGGTCATTGATCAGGTCCTCGGCGGCGACCAGCACCTCCGACGTGCGGAACAGCAGTTCGGCGGCCGGCCCCGTCACCAGCACCCGATGCTGCGGCGACACGATAAGGTCGCCATCGGGCCGGTCGATGCCCAGTGCGCCTGTGCGAATACGTACGGGCCTGAGATAGGGCATGGCGTAAAGCCGCGCGCCCGACATGCGCCGGCGGCCCGTCCACAGAACCTCCTGCACGCCGTCATCCTTGGTCTGGATGCGATCGCCCGCCGCCAGATCCTCGACCAGGCGCGGGCCGTCGGGCGTGTCGATCAGCGTGCCCGCGGCAAAACAGATCACCCCAGGCGGCGTCTCGGCGTGGCGGGTGACCGGCGGGGTTTCCGCGATCTCGCGCACCACCCACATCTCGGCATGCGCGGGCGGAAGTTCATCGACGAACATCAACAGCGGCGGCCTCCCGTCGCCGGTGGAAATCTCGGTCGCGGTATAGCTGTTGAGTCCGTCCGTCACCACGAAGCCGCGGTCCATGAGTGGCGCATCCGGCATGTCGGTGAGGGACCTGCCCGGATCGAGCGCCGCGCCCACCAGACGGTGGACCGCATGCGCCGCTCGCCTGCGCGTGTCCGCCTCACCCTCGGGACCGTCGAGAAGCAGAAGATCAGCCGGTCCATCAACACGCATGGCCTTTCCCATGCGGCGCCAAACCGAACCAACCGCCAACGCCCCGAGAGGCGCCGCCGGCACACCATCCACTTCCGTCTGCGACCAAGGGATGACAAACGTGCCCTTAAAGCCCGTCTTCATACCTGATGCCTGCCTCGTAATCTTTATTATTGCCGGCAGTTTATCACGTCTTTTTCATGTGTGAAAGTGACTTTGCAGGAATGCAATCAGAAGTCGAGCCGTATGTTGATCGAACCGACAACCTGCTCATCGCTTTGCGCCTTGAACTCCTTGCCCAACCAGGTCAGCCCGTAGAAGATGCCGAAATTCTTCTTCTGGACGTTCATCCCTGCACGCAGCCGCGCGCGGGTATCGGTGAGATCGTAGCCGTCCTTCGACGGCAAATAGGCGCTGTCCACCACTTTGGCGACGTCGCCCCCAACCACGAAGGAAACGGCGGGTCCGCCGCTGTGGGTGCCGTAATAGAGTTGGCCGGTCGTCACATCCCGAAGCGCCAGATCGTCGCGTCCGAACGCGCCGAACGCGAAATCGCCACCCACGCGCAGGAATGTCTCGACACCGGCCTGAACCTCGACGAAAGGACGCGCCCGAATGCGACCGCTCATCCGAACCGGGAAGGCAAACTCGGCCAGGGCGGTCGGGTGGAACGCATTGCCGATCTGGTTCGCGGTCGCTGCCTTGGGCGAGGGCTGGCCCAGCAGGTCGTGGATATCGGTCTGAAAAGCGCCGAGTCCCGTCTGTGGGCCGACCGCAACCAGATCGCCGCCCACAGATATCTCGGCCGGCCCGCGTCGGAAATGCGTATGCAACCCGGCGGAGAGAACCCCGGCATAGCGCCGGTCCGCAGGATCGGGATTTTTCAGATTGGACGGCGCGATGACCTCGGCCCGCAGGCGGTATTCCCGGATCGCGCCGAAAGATTCGGGCAATTTCCCATGCCAGCCGGGCGCGGTCACGATGCTGACCGTGTAGGATCCGGTGCGCCACCTGTCCTGGAAATCACCCAGAAAATCATTGTCGAAAATGCGGCCGATTCCCACCGTCCGTCGGTCCCGTTCCTGCGCTTGCGCCTGTTGGGCCGCCGTGAAAATGAGTGTCACGACAAGCGCCGCGCGGATGACCGATTTCATTGCGAACCCCAACTGTTCCCGTCGCCCGCTTGCCCAGCGACACCACCATAGCGTGAGTTAGCCGCACCGCCAAGAGCGGGCCCGCCGCCGAAACGGGCGAATCTTGTCCAGACAGAAAAGACAATTGACTGTGCCGTTTCGATGGCTTGCACCGCTCGATTCCATGGCGGACGGAATACGCCACAAAGGCGGTCAGACGTTGAGGTTGCAGCGCCGCCAGATTTCCGGTGTTTCGGGATCGAAGAAAACGCGTACCTCTTCTTCGTTCAGAAGCCGCATGTGCACTGTCGATCCGGACCCGGGATCACCTTCGGGCACGACATAGGAAAACGCGTGCCTTGAATAATTCCCGGTGATGGTCCGGCCCGTCGGGGTGGTTATACTGGGTCCATGGATATGCAAACTGCGGCTTCCGTCTTCCGCGCACCAGTCACCGTCGATCGCGTCCGCGAGCGCACCGGAAGCGCAGAGCACGAGGGCCGTGCTTGCCAGCCCTCTCAGAATCGCGCGCGTTCCGACCATGATGCCGACCTTTCACTGCAAAAAAACTTTATACCATGCCAATGTCAGGAGCGGAAATGACAATGCGTCGATCTTCTCTTGCCGCGCCTTCGGGCTTGCCGACCGGCAGTCCGAAGGCGCGCCATCGCGCGCATAGGCGCGTCGCGGTCAGATCTCGATTTCCAGATGGGGCCGTCCGTCCGCGGTGCGTTCGCGGGACACGCCCGAGGGACCGACGGTGCCTCGGATCCGTTTCCGGAAGTTCGAGAAACTGTCGAAAGTCACCACGTCAACCGGGGTATCGAGATCGAGTTCCAGGCGGAACCAGCCGGGTCTCGGCATCTCGACCGACAAGACCGTCGCCTCGAAAGGCTGCGACAGGTAATGGCCCCGGACTCGCCCACCCGGCGTGAAACCGGCGGGCGGGCGGTTGCCGATCGCGGCATGGAAAGTGTTCCAATCCCTGAACCCGTGCTGATGGGCCACCAGTTCCAGCGATTTGCCGTGGCTGATCTCTGATCCTTCGGCATTCAACCGTTCGCGCAGACGCCTTGCTTGCGCTTTGGCTTCGGCGATTGTGGGAAGTTGCGAGGTCATTCGAACCCCTCCTGTGGCCGGCCGAACACGCCCCGCCGTAGGGAGCCTCGACGTGCAATCTGAAAGAGGACCAGGCCGGCAAGCCCGGCCAGCATCGCCTCGGCCGCGGGAGAAACCCACCAGATAGCCTGCGCACCGAAAAGGAGCGGCAAGACGAAGGTCAGCGGTAGGGCGAATATATAGGGTTTCGACAGACCCAGAACCGCCGCCCGCGGCGCATCGCCGATGGCCTGGAAATGCGCCGCCACCATGATCAGGGGGCCGGACAGCAGATAGAGCGTCACCACGCGGGGCATGATCGTCGCGACCTCGGCCACAACACGCGGGTCATCGACGAAGGCCGCGCCGATGCTTTCCGCATAGACCGTCGCGACCGCCTGAACCGCCGCGCAGAACACGAGCGCCCCTCCGATGGCCAGTCCGAGACTGGCATTCGCGCGCTGCCAGAGCCCGGCGCCATGGTTGTTCCCCGTGATCGTCTGCATCGCCTGCGACAGGCCGAGAACCGGCAGGATGGCGAAGGTCAGAACGCGCGTGACAATCCCGTAGGCCGTCACGGTTGCTGCATAGCCAGGCGCGTTGACCAGTTGCAGCGCCAAAAGGATAGCCGAGGAACCGAGGGCGACCCCGATGAAATTGAGGCTCTGCGGCGCGCCGAGTGCTAGGATCCGGCGCCAGCCCGACATCGTTACGTTCTGAAGGATCGCCGAAGGGCGCAGCACCGTGTGGCCGCTGGCACGAAAGGCCATGATGATACCCAGGGCAACTGCCTGTGCCAAAACCGTCCCATAGGCCGAGCCGGCAACACCGAGATGAAAGACCGCGATCAGCAGGTAGTTGAAGCCGATGTTGCCGAGCGACACCAGGAGACTTGCC
>JBAVQZ010000041.1:0-9293 GCA_049694515.1 Paracoccaceae bacterium
CCGCAGCAGACCTCGCGGCCCGGCGCGCAATCGCCGGTGCCGACGCCGCCAAGTGCGGCAGAACCATTGCCGAAGGACGAAAAACCCGCAGCCGCCCAACCGAAAGAGCCGCTGCCCTCGCCCGATCTTCAGTCGGAAAAGACGGTCACGTCGCAACTGGCCTTTCCGGTGAGCGGCAAGATCATCCGCGGTTTCGAGAAGGGAAAGAACGAAGGCATCGACATCTCGGCCAGCGCCGGCACTCCGGTGAAAGCCGCCGATGACGGCACCGTCGCCGCGATCACCCGCGACACCGAGAAGGTGCCGATCCTGGTGATCCGCCATTCCGACAACCTGCTGACGGTCTATGCCAATATCGACGGCATAAAGGTCGAGAAGGGTGACAGCGTCACCCGCGGCCAGACCGTCGCGGCGGTGCGTCAGGGCGATCCGGCCTTCCTGCATTTCGAGGTCCGCAGGGGGTTCGAAAGCGTCGATCCGATGCCCTTCCTGAACTGACGCCGATCCGTGCGGACCAGATGCCGCCCGCCCCTTGCTGGGCGGGCGACCGGGCCTTTAGCCTCGGGGCTGCGAATCCACCGCAGACCGCGAAAGGAGGTCCGCAATGGGCATACGCATCCTTCCATCCATCTTCATGCCACTGCTCGCGGCCGCCGGCCTGTCCAGCGCGACCGGTGCAGCGGCGCATCCCGCCGGCGCCTGCGACCCGGTGCTTGAGGCGCCGAAGGACGGCGCGCAGGTCGCGACCGATTTCACGCTTCGCGTCGGCGTGTCATTTCCGCGTTCCCGCTGCGATGTCGACCGGATCGACGTGCATATCGTCGACGTCGCATCCGGCAATACCGTCTATTCCAGCACAAGCGATTGCTGCGACGTCATCACCAGCCACCAACCGGTGATCGACCGCTCGATCCCGAAGGGCGAGCTGGCCACCAACAGGGATTACCGCCTCACGGTGCGCTTTTATGACAAGCATCTGAACGGACCGGCCTCAAGCGCGCCCGCCATCGCATTTGTCACGACCGAGCCGCCCCGTTCCGCTGGCGGCAAAAAGGGCACTCAGGGCAATGGGCTGGACGCGATGGCCTTCGCCGTGGACAAGAAGGGCCATTTCGGCCATGGCCGCGCGCCAACCGAGGCGCAGGCGCGCAAATACGCGATCCGGAATTGCGGCCAGGCCGATTGCAGCCTCGCGGTTCCGCCTGTGCGCGCGCGCTGCGTCGCCTTGGCCGACAGCACCCGCAACGGCTATTGGCTGGGCGTCGGCGCGGCGAAATCCGAGGGCGGCGCGATCACCCGCGCGATCGGCTTCTGCGAGCAGGGTAATGGCGGCAAATGCCGAATCGAATACAGCTATTGCCAGTAACGGCACTGACGGGCGTCAGAGCCGCACGCCCCGGCGCCCCGCCAGATCGGTGAAATACTGCCAGGCCACCCGGCCAGAGCGGCTGCCGCGGGTGGCCTGCCACTCGATCGCTTCGGCGCGCAGCGTCGCGTCGTCGATCCCGACCCCGTAGGCGTCACAATACCCGCGGATCATCGCAAGATATTCGTCCTGGCTGCACGGGTGGAAGCCCAGCCACAGCCCGAACCGGTCCGACAGCGAAACCTTCTCCTCGGTCGCCTCGGACGGGTTGATGGCGCTGCCCCGCTCGTTCTCGATCATGTCGCGCGGCATCAGGTGGCGCCGGTTCGATGTGGCGTAGAACACCACGTTGTCGGGCCGCCCCTCGATCCCGCCGTCCAGCACCGCCTTGAGCGACTTGTAATGCTCGTCGTCATGGCCGAAGGACAGGTCGTCGCAGAACAGCAGGAAGCGTGCCTCCGCCCCGCGCAGCAGCGACAGCAGCCGCCCGATGGAGGGCAGATCCTCGCGGTGGACCTCGACGATCTTGAGCGCATGGTCGCGCGCGCGAACCTCGGCGTGGATCGCTTTCACCAGGCTCGACTTGCCCATGCCGCGCGCGCCCCACAACAGCGCGTTGTTTGCCGGCAGGCCGCGGGCGAATTGCAGCGTGTTCTCCAGCAGGATGTCGCGCGCGCGATTGATCCCCAGAAGCAGGTCCAGATCGACACGATTGACCTTTTCAACCGGGTAAAGCCGATCGGGCGAGACCTGCCAGACGAAGGCATCGGCCGCATCGAGATCCGGCGCCGCGCCGGGCGCCGGGCTGATCCGCTCCAACGCCTCGGCGATGCGGAGGAGGGAGTCGCCCTCGCTCATGAGCGCCGGTCGTCCTCGTCGCTGTCATCGTCGAATTCGCGGAAGATCGGGTCGTCCTCGTCTTCGGCGGCGGCGGCGTCGGCCTCCTCCTCGTCATCCTCGAACCACAGGCCCTGCTCGCGCAGATCGGCCTCGCGCTGGCGCTCGACCCGGCGAACAAGGAAGATGGAGACCTCGTAAAGGCCATAGACGACGGTGAACAGGATCACCTGCGAGATGACGTCGGGCGGGGTGGCGAGCGCGGCAAGAATCAGGATGCCCACCACCGCGTATTTGCGCACCGCGCCCAGCCCGGCGGCGGACACGATCCCCGCCTTGCCCATCAGCGTCAGCAGAACCGGAAGCTGGAAACACAGGCCGAAGGCGACGATGAACTTGATGGTCAGCGCCAGGTATTCCTGCACCGAGCCCTGAAAGGTGATGCCGGCGGTGCCGGTGGTCGCCGCGCCGTCCTTGACCATCTGGATCGGCTGCTGGAAGTTCAGGAAGAAATTGAACGCCAGCGGAATGATGACGTAATAAGCGAAGGCCGCGCCCAGAAAGAACATCACCGGAGAGGCGACGAGGAAGGGCAGAAACGCGCTCTTCTCGGAGCGGTAGAGGCCCGGCGCCACGAAGCGCCACAGCTGATAGCTGATATAGGGAAACGACAGCGCCAGCCCGCCAAGAAGCGAGATCTGGATCGCGACGAAGAAACCTTCCTGCAACTTGATCAGATAAAGCCCGCAATCCTGGCCGCGCTCGGCCAGCGCGGTGCAGATCGGCTGCGTCAGGAAGTTGAAGATCGGGTTCCAGACGACGAAGCAGACCACCATGCCCAGGATGAAGGCCAGAGTCGCGCGGATCAGGCGGTTGCGCAGTTCCGTCAGGTGTTCGATGAGCGGAGCGCTGGACTCCTCGATCTCGTCGGCGTCGCTCATGCGTCACTCTTCCCCGTGGCCGCGCCGCCGCTGCCGGAGGATCCGGCCGCGGTCTTCGATTCCGTCTTCTTCGCGGCGGGTTTCCGCGAGGCGGTCTTTGCGGCGGTTTTCTTCGTGGCCGGTTTGGCCGTGGTTTTCGTGGTACCGGTCTTTTTCGCCGCAGGCTTGGCGGCAGTCGTCTTCTTCGGCGGCGTCTTGCGCGTCGCGGTCTTGTTGCCGGTGGAGGATTTCGCAGTCGTCTTGCCGGATGCCGTGTCCGAGGCTTGCGCCCCGGCGGTTTTCGCATCCTTGGCAGCGGTCTTGCCAGACGCGGCCTTTTTTGCTGCCGTCTCGCGGGTTTTCTCAGCCGCTTGCGCGCGCTCCTCGCTCAGCGCCTGCGTGGCCGGCCCCTTTTTCGAGGAGGAGAAATCCGGCTCCCATTTCTCGAACCGGTCGGCAGCTTCCTTCACCTTGTCCAGCCCCATCTTGCGGGGGTTGGTCATGTCGCGAAGGTCTTTCGTCGCGTCCTTGAAGCCGGATTCGTCGGCCGCGTCGTCCATCGCGCGCTGAAACTCGCGCGCCATGTTCTTCGCCTTCGCGGTGAACCGGCCCAGCGTACGGAACATGCCGGGCAGGTCTTTCGGTCCCACCACGATCAACGCGACGATGCCGATGACCAGAAGTTCGCTCCAGCCCAGATCAAACATGAGCGATCCGCCTCAGACGCGGAACAAGGCGCACTTACGCCTTGTCCTTTTCCGTTTCCGATTTCTCTTTGGTCTTCGTCTCGGGGGTCACGTCGCGCGCGGAGTCGATATTGTTCTCAAGTTCTTCCGTGCCTTCCTTGACGCCCTTCTTGAACGAAGTGATGCCCTTGCCCACCTCGCCCATCAGCGACGAAATCTTGCCGCGGCCGAAAAGAACAAGCACGACGACGGCGATCAGCAGAAGGCCGGGAAGGCCGATATTGTTCAGCATTGCTTTCTCCCTCGGACGCCGTCGCTTGTGCGGGCGCCCATTCTCATGTCCATCCACACATTTATGACCTATGAAAGGGAGATCAAAGCCCCATTCGCCCCCTCGACGAGGATTTATCGCATATTTTATGGTGGGCGCGGCGCAGCGTCGCAGTCCGGGGGCTTTGCGCCGGACAGGCGCGACCCCAAGATCGGGGAAGACAACCGACTCACTGACGCAAGGAGCATGCGATGCACAGCGAAGACCTGAACGGCAAGACGCTTGAACACTGGACGGTGGACGATGTGGAACAGGGGCTGAAGGACGGGAAGATCACCCTGATCGACGTTCGCACCCCGCAGGAGTACATGTTCGAGCGCATCCATGGCTCGCTACTGGCGCCGATGGCCGATTTCGATCCCGTGTTCATGCCGCCCGAAGACGGGCGCCAGATCGTGTTCCACTGCGGCTCGGGCGTGCGCTCACGCAAGGTGGCCGAGAAATACCTGGCGGCGGGTCACAACCGGACCGCGCATCTGGAGGGGGGATTCGCGGCGTGGAAGACCGCGGCCAAACCCTTCGTCGGCACCGACCCGGCCACCGGCGCGCCACGCAAGTCGGGCGGCTGAGTCACGATTCCGGTCAGGCCGCCGGCGCGGCCTGCCCCGCCGGGAACACGAAGCAGCGGTCGCGGCGGATCATCAGCCACATCGGCGTACCCGGCTTGGGCAGGAAGACTCCGGGCACGGTTGCCTTCAGTATGGTCCCGTCGAACGCCATGCGGAATTCCACAAGGCTTTCGCTGCCCATGAAACGGGCGCGGTCAACAAAGGCGCGGGCGGGCACGCCGTCCTCGGTCGTCGGGCGGGGGCCAGAGCCGTTGCGATCGAAGTCGATCTTCAGGTGCTGCGGGCGAATGATGATCTCGACCTGCGCGCCGTCGGGAACGGCGGGCGTCATGAACTGGCCGAAGGCGGTCTCTGTCAGAAGTCCGCGAACTTCGCCCCGTATCACATTGATATCGGAAAAGAACGCCGCCGCCGCCTTGTCCACCGGCGCGTTGTAGATGTTGTAGGGCGCGCCCTGCTGAACGATCCGCCCGTCGCGCATCAGCGCGATCTCGTCGGCCATCCGCATCGCCTCGTCCGGCTCGTGCGTGACCAGCAGGACGGCGGCGCCCTCCTCTTTCAGCACCCGCAGCGTCTCGTCGCGGATATCGTCGCGCAACCGATTGTCGAGGCCCGAGAAAGGCTCGTCCATCAGCATGATCCGCGGCCGCGGAGCAAGCGCGCGGGCCAGCGCCACACGCTGCTGCTCGCCGCCGGAAAGCTCGTGCGGGTATTCGTCGATGAAGCGCAGCATGTCGACCCGTCGCAGCAGATCCTCGACCCGCGCGCGCCGCGCGTCTTTCGGACCTTTCAGGCCGAACGCCACGTTCTCGGCCACGCTGAGATGCGGAAACAGCGCGAAATCCTGGAACATCAGCCCGACAGAGCGGCCTTCGGGCGGGACACGGAAAATCGTGTCGCAGACCAGCTGCCCATCGACGAATATCTTCCCCTCGTCCTGCATGTCCACGCCCGCGATCACCCTGAGCGTTGTGGATTTTCCGCAGCCCGACGGACCAAGCAGGCAGGTCACCTGCCCCGGCATCACCTTAAGAGACACGTCGTCGACGACCGCCCGGCCGCCGAAGCGCCGGGTGATGTTCTGAATTTCCAGACGCGGGGTCGCCTCGCTCACACCTGCCTCATAGCATATCCGACCGAAAAAATCGGATTTGGGATCGAGATAGCAATCCCGACCCCGCCCCGCAAGAGGCTCACAGCGTCGCGTTCACCGCGCCGCCGTCCACAAGTATGTTCTGGCCGACGATGAATCCCGCATTCTTCGAACACAGGAAGGCGCACATCGCGCCGAATTCCTGTGGCGTGCCATAACGGCGTGCGGGAATCGTGGCCGCACGCTGCGCCTTTGCCTCGTCGAACGAGATGCCCTCGCGCTCGGCCACGCCCTGGTCCAGCGCGTCGGCGCGGGCGGTCGCATGGATGCCCGGCAGCATGTTGTTGATCGTCACGCCATGCGGCGCCACCTGGCGCGACGTGCCCGCGACATAGCCCGTCAGCCCCGCCCGCGCGCTGTTGGACAGGCCCAGGACCGCGATCGGCGCCTTGACCGATTGCGAGGTGATGTTGACCACCCGGCCCAAGCCGCGCTCCATCATGCCCGGCACCAGCGCCTTCATCAGCGCGATGGGGGTCAGCATGTTGGCGTCCAGCGCCTTGATGAAATCGGCCCGCTCCCAGTCGGTCCAGTGCCCCGGCGGCGGTCCGCCCGCGTTGTTCACCAGGATGTCCACCGCACCCGCTTCGGCCAGAACCTTCTCGCGGCCCGCTTCGGTGGTTATGTCGGCGGCGACCGTGGTGACATCGACACCATGCCGCGACCGGATGTCGGCGGCGGCGGCCTCAAGCGCCTCGGAGCCGCGGGCATTCATCACCAAAGCCACCCCGGCTTCGGCCAGCGCCTGCGCGCAGCCCAGCCCGAGCCCCCTGGACGAGGCGCAGACCAGCGCGCGTTTTCCCGAAATTCCCAGATCCATCGGTCGTCTCCCTGATATCACCTTTGTCACCGGGTATCACCCTGGTGGCCGGCGGGAAAGCCCGCGCGGCAGCGGCGCGGCCGGCAGCCCTGCAACAGGTTGCCGGAAAAACCCTTGCTTTCATTGACGTTTTATTATTCCTGCGCATAACATGAACATACCGAAAAACCGTTCCATTGGCCCGTGGGGGCTGGCCAGAGGTGCGGGTCCGTCGATCCGACCGGAGCATTCGACAACATGACCGATCAGACAGCCCCGGGGCGTGCCGCGCCCAGCTATTCCGCGCAGGTTTTCCCCGCTACCGACCTCGAAGTAGAAGCGGGTGCCAATATCGGCGACCCGCTGATGCCGGTGGACGAGCTGTGCATGGGGGATGTCTATGGCCTTCTGTCCGATGCGCGGACGCTGGAACTGGCGATCCACGACAGCGCCGGCGGAACAGGGCATTTCCTGCGGGCCGACCGGGACGGCCATAGCGTCGCTGCCGGCTCGGAAATCGGGCAGAGGGGCGATGCGCTGGCACTGGAGGCACGGTTGACCTTCATGGCCCCTGACGGCGACAAGGTGGACCTTCTGCTGATCGGCCACCGCCCGCGCGGGGAGCGCGGGCGCGTGCTCTTCTTCCTGCCGCTCGCCCCGATCGAGCCGAAAGTGCCCTATACACTTGTCGCGGCGGACGAAGCGCCCGCCCCGGTGCGGCTGGCCGACATCACGCCGGTCGCCTTCACCCGCGGCACGATGATCACGCTTGCCGACGGCCGCCAGTGCCCGATCGAGGATCTGGCCCCCGGTGACAAGGTGCTGACGCGCGACCACGGCGCGCAGCCGGTACGCTGGATCGGCCAGCGGACCGTGCGCGCCATCGGCGCCCACGCGCCGGTGGTGATCACCCGCGGGACGCTGGCCAATGAAAGCGACATGATCGTCAGTCAGCACCAACGGTTGTTCATCTACCAGCGCGGCGCGGACCGGCTGACCGAAACCGCCGAGGTGCTGATCAAGGCGCGCGATCTGGTCGATGGTGAGGAGGTGTTCATTCGCAGAGGCGGATTCGTCGAGTATTTCCATCTGGTCTTCGACCGGCACGAGATCATCTATGCCGAATGCACCCCGACCGAGAGCCTGCTTGTCAACGAAACCTCGCTCGGACATCTGCCCGAGGACCTGGCGCAGGAAGTCGCGGACCGCCTGCCCAGCCTGTCGCAGCCACCGCATTTCGGCAGCGAGCCCGACAAGGGCGTGCTGGCCCGTCTGAGCCCCGCCGCGCTGCGCCGCACGGCGAAGGGCGGTTGAACGGCGGGCAGCGAGTGGCTCCTTTGTGCTCGCCGCCCCCTGTGACCGATGAGACAATTCCATGCCACGCAATCTGGCGGGATCGGCGCGACCGCCGGGCATGGAGGCCATGCGTCGTTCCGTCCACCTGACCGTCATTGACAGGTCGAACGTCCTCGTGGAGCCTGACGGGAATCATTTTCGCACAAGGAGCGCGCCGCATGCCCCTGTCCTTTCTTGTCGCCACCGACCTGTCGCCGCGGGCCGATCGCGCCGTTTCGCGGGCATTCGACCTGGCGCAGTCACATGGCGCCACGCTCACGCTGCTGTACGTGATCGACGATGCCATGCCCGAAGAGATGGCCCGCGAAATGCAGAAGGCTGCAGGACCGAAACTGGCGCGTTTCGCCGAGTCACGAAGAGGCGCTGAAGGCGTCGCCCATATCGAGAAGGCCGAAATCGGCGACCCTTGCGCCGTGATCGCGCGCGCCGCCGAGGAAACCGGTGCCGATCTGCTGATCCTCGGCCTGCATCGCGACCGTCCCTTCCAGGATCTGATCCATGAAACGACGATGGAGCGGATCGTGCGCACCACCAGCCAGCCCGTGCTGCTGGTGCGCGATCCGATGGATCACCCTTATGCCACGGTGCTGTCCGCAGTGGATTTCTCGCCCGCATCGACCGCGGCGCTGCGGCTCGCCGCCACCCTTGTGCCGCAGGCGAAACTTCACGCGGTGCATGCGTTGCACATCCCTTATCGCGGCTTCATGGGCGTCGGCGGCAGGGCTGAAACCGCCCTGCCCTTCCGCCACGAGGCCGAATCGATGCGCGAGGAATGGCGCAAGGCCGGTGCCCTGCCCGATGCGCTGGGAGAGGTCGAGATCGTCGAGGGCGCGGCCCGATCCGTGCTGACTGCCAAGATCGCCGAACTGCGCCCCGACCTTCTGACCGTTGGCGCACACGGCCGCGCCGGTGCAGCGCCCGCGTTGCTTGGCAGCCTCGCCAACGACCTGATGCGAAACCCGCCCTGCGATCTGCTGATCGCGCGCTGAACCGGGGCCTTGTCCGATTGCTTCCGGCGGCGGGCTTGCCTATATGGCGCTCATGCTGGACGCACCCACAAACCGCCCCGACCTGCCGCCCGAGATTGCAAGGCGGCGCACATTCGCCATCATCTCGCACCCCGATGCGGGCAAGACGACGCTGACCGAAAAGTTCCTGCTTTACGGCGGCGCGATCCAGATGGCGGGACAGGTGCGCGCAAAGGGCGAGGCGCGGCGCACCCGCAGCGATTTCATGCAGATGGAGAAGGACCGGGGCATCTCGGTCTCGGCCTCGG
>JBAVQZ010000042.1:0-4117 GCA_049694515.1 Paracoccaceae bacterium
GCCCCGTGGCATCGACCCGCGCGACCGGCGCGCCCGTCGCGGCATCCAGCATCACCTGGCCGTCGCCTTGGCCCGCCTGCCAACGCCCCGCCAGGTAGCTTTCAAGGCGGCGCGGTGTCGTGCGGTCTGCGTCCAGCATGTCAGTGTCCTTCATATTCGATGGTGAATTCGTCGCTGCGCGGGGTGCACTGGCAGGTCAGCACCAGCCCGTTCTCGACCTCGTAATCCTCCAGCGCGTAGTTCTGCGCCATCTCGACATCGCCCTTCTTGAGCCGTCCGACGCAGGTGGAGCATACCCCCGCCCGGCAGGAGAATGGCGCGTCGATGTCATGCTCGCGCGCGGCCTCCAGAACGGTCTGGCCCTCGCGCGGCATCTCGAAGCTGTGCGTCACGCCGTCGAATATGATGGTGGCCTTGACCATGTTGCCCGCCTTGCGCGCGGCTTCGGCCTGGGCCTTGCGCTTGGCGCGGCCGGGTTGGTCGGTGCCGAAAAGCTCGAACTTGATGCGGGATTTCTCCATTCCCGCCTCTTCCAGAGCGGAAGCCACCTCTTTCATCATCGACTCCGGGCCGCAGATGAAGGCCATCTCGGCCGCGTCGGGCTGCACCCAGGGGCCGAACAGCGCGCGGCATTTGGCGGCGTCGATCCGGCCGGTGAAAAGCTCGATCTCCTGCGCCTCGCCCGAGAAGACGTGAATGACGTTCAGCCGGTTCAGGTAGCGGTCCTTCAGATCGCCCAGCTCGCGCCGGAACATCACCGACGACACGGCGCGGTTGCCATAGACCAGCGTGAACCGCGCCTGCGGATCGCCCGACAGAATGCTTTTCACGATCGACAGGATCGGGGTGATGCCCGAGCCGGCGGCGAAACCGATATAGTGCTTGCCTGCGGCATCCTCGGGCGCAGCGAAGCGGCCCTGCGGGGGCATGGCCTCGACCGTGTCGCCCACCGAAAGCTCGGTCTTCGCGAAGGTCGAAAAGGCGCCGCCCTCGACCCGCTTGATACCGACGCGCAGGCCTTCCTCGGGCGTGGCGCAAATCGAGTAGCTGCGGCGCAGCTCCTCTCCGTCGAAATCCCGGCGGAAGGTCAGATACTGGCCGGGCGTGAAGCGGAAGCGCGGCGCATCTTCGGCGCGTGGCGCCAGGGTCAGCACGACCGCGTCGCGGGTGTTGTGGTCGATATCGGTCACGGTGAGGGGATAGAACTGGGACATCAGATCGCCTTGAAATAATCGAAAGGTTCCAGACAGTCGCGGCAGCGGAACTGCGCCTTGCAGGGCGTGGAGCCCCGCGCGCTGATCATCTCGGTATTCTCCGAGCCGCATTGCGGGCAGGCGGCGGACTGGGCCGAAAGCATCCCGGCGCAATTGGCCGCGGCCATCTGTGGCGGCGCGATGCCGTAGGCCCGCAGCTTCTCGCGGCCTTCCGCAGTGATCCAGTCAGTGGTCCAGGCCGGCGCAAGTTGCTGGCGCACGATCACCTTGTCGGCGCCGCGCCTGAGCAGCTCCGTCTCGATGTCGAGCGCGATCACCGCCGTCGCCGGACAGCCGGAATAGGTCGGCGTTACGGTGACGACAAGCGCGTCGTCCTCATACCCCACGCCGCGGATGATCCCCAGATCGACCAGCGAGATCGCCGGGATCTCGGGATCCGGGATCTGCGCGAGCCAATGGTTTACGGTTTGAATATCGGGTTGCATGAGCCTACCAGCGCGCGCCGGGATAGGTGCGTTGAAGCGACTGCATCTCGGCCAGCAGATACCCCATATGCTCGGTATGAAGGCCGTCGCGCCCGCCGGTCCGTTTCAGCCCGGATTGCGGTATATCCAGCGTCGCGCGGGCCAGCGTCGCCTCGGTTTCGGCCCGGAAGGCCGTCGCGACGCGCGCGGGGTCCGGCGCGATGCCGTCCGCGACCATCTTTTCATCCACAGCGTCGGTAGCCACAAGATCGGCGGTGAAGGGCCACAATGCCTCCAGCGCGGCCTGCATCCGGTCGTGGCTTTCCTCGGACCCGTCGCCCAGCCGCACGATCAGATCGCGCGAGCGGTCGAGGTGATAGCGCACCTCCTTCACCGCCTTGCGGGCCAGCGCCTTCACGCCGTCATGGCGCGACTCGCTCAGCAGGTCCAGCATCGGCAGGTGCCAGGCGTCGAACAGGTATTGCCGCATCAGCGCATGGCCGAAATCCACGTTCGGCTGTTCGACGAGAAGCGCGCTGAGATACTGCCGCTCGGTTCGCAGGAAAGCCAGGTCGTCGGGGCTGCGGCCCGCGCCCTCGGCCTCGCCGGCCAGCGCATACCACATCTGGGTCTGTCCGATCAGGTCCAGCCCCATGTTGGCAAACGCGATATCCTCTTCCAGAACGGGGGCGTGACCGCACCATTCGGCGGTCCGTTGACCCAGGATCAGGGCATTGTCGCCCATCCGCAGGCAGAAGGTGACGAACGAATCCATCACATCGCCCCCACGTCTTCGGGAATGTTGAAGAAGGACGGATGGCGATAGATCTTGCTCTCCGACGGCTCGAACAGCTCATCGGCCTCGTCGGGGTTGGACGAGGTGATCTGCGCCGAGGGGATCACCCAGATGCTGACGCCTTCGTTGCGGCGGGTATAGACGTCGCGGGCGTTCTTGAGCGCCATCTCGGCGTCGGGCGCATGCAGGCTGCCGACATGACGGTGCGACAGGCCGTGCTGTCCGCGGATGAAGATTTCCCAGAGGGGCCATTCCTTGGTCATGAGCGTTACTCCGCTGCGATCGTGTTGCTGTGTTTCTCGGCATGGGCCATCAGCCCCTCGCGGAACCACGCGCCATCGGCCCAGGCCTTCTGCCGGGCCTCCATCCGCTCGCGGTTGCATGGGCCGTTGCCCTTGATGACCTCGAAGAATTCGGTCCAATCGGGCTCGCCGAAATCGTAGCCGCCCTTCTCCGCGTTCCAGGCAAGCTGGTCGTCGGGAACCTCGAGGCCCAGCCATTCGGCCTGCGGCACGGTCTGATCGACAAATTTCTGGCGCAGCTCGTCATTGGTGTTCTGCTTGATGCCCCACTTCATCGACTGTTCCGAATGAACCGAGTCCTTGTCCGACGGACCGAACATCATCAGCGACGGCCACCACCAGCGGTTCAGCGCGTCCTGTGCCATGGCCTTCTGCTCGTCGGTGCCTTCGACCAGAACGCGCATGATGTCGAAGCCCTGCCGCTGGTGGAAGCTCTCTTCCTTGCAGATGCGGATCATCGCGCGGGAATACGGTCCGAAAGAGCAGCGCTGAAGCGGCACCTGGTTCATGATCGCCGCGCCGTCCACAAGCCAGCCGATCGCGCCGATATCGGCCCAGGTCAGCGTGGGATAATTGAAGATCGACGAATATTTCGCCTTGCCGGCCAGCAACTGCTCGGTCATCTCGTCGCGCGAGATGCCCAGCGTCTCGGCCGCGCAATAGAGATAGAGGCCGTGGCCCGCCTCGTCCTGCACCTTCGCAAGCAGGATCGCCTTGCGCTGAAGCGTCGGAGCGCGGGTCAGCCAGTTGCCCTCGGGCAATTGGCCCACGATTTCCGAATGCGCGTGCTGGCCGATCTGGCGCACCAGCGTCTTGCGGTACCCCTCGGGCATCCAGTCTTTCGGCTCGATGGTGATGCCATCGTCTATCCGTTTCTGGAACGCGAGTTCCTGTTCGGACCCCCCGGCTTCTCCGGTTTCGACGAGTTGCGCGTACATGGTGAGACTCCTCAGCTGGGGTTCACGGCTTCGATGATCGTGGCGATGCCCTGACCGACACCGACACACATTGTGCAAAGGGCATAACGCCCGCCGCGGCGGCGCAGTTCATGGGCCGCCGTGGTAATGAGACGCGCGCCCGACATGCCCAGGGGGTGACCGAGCGCGATGGCGCCGCCATTCGGGTTCACATGCGCGGCGTCGTCGGGGATACCGAGTTCGCGCAGGACAGCGAGCGACTGCGCCGCGAACGCCTCGTTCAGCTCGATGACGTCCATCTGGTCCAGCGTCAGCCCGGTTCTGGCAAGCACCTTGCGGACCGCCGGGATCGGGCCGATGCCCATGACGCGGGGTGGAACGCCCGCCGCAACCGTGGCGATCACGCGCGCCATCGGCTTCAGCC
>JBAVQZ010000043.1:0-6474 GCA_049694515.1 Paracoccaceae bacterium
GGCCGAAGGTACCGAGGTGGCCGCGGTTCTGTTGTCGAAGCTGACAACGGCGAAGGCGGCCGAGATCATCAGCAGCCTGCCGGGCGAGCAGGCCCGGCGCATCGCCTGCGCCGTCTCGATGACCGGCCAGGTCGCCCCGGAAACGGTGGCGCGTATCGGGCATACGCTGCTGGACCAGCTCGAAATTGCACCGAAAACCGCCTTTTCGGAACCCGCGGCGGCGCGAATGGGCGCGATCCTCAATGTCTCCCCGGCGGCGACACGCAACGAGGTTCTGGAAGGGCTCGACGCGGTGGATACCGACTTCGCGGCAGCGGTCAGGAAAGCGATCTTCACCTATGCCGACATCCCCCGCCGCGTCACTGCGCGCGACGTGCCGGCGATTACCCGCGCGGTGGCGGGCGATGTGCTGGTCACCGCGATGGCCGGGGCGGAAGGGACGGACGCCAAGGCGACGGAATTCATCCTGTCGAACATGCCGCGGCGCATGGCCGACCAGATGCGCGAGCAGATCGCGGAACGCGACAAGGTGCGTCGCGGCGACGCCGAGGCCGCGATGGCCGAAATCGTCACCGTCCTCCGCGCATTGGCGGAGACAGGCGAGATCACGCTCGACGCCGACGAGGAGGAGGACGCGGCATGACGACCCCAAAAGGCGCGGCACCGACGGCGCGCCGCGCGTGCTTGTGATCGCCCGCCCGTGGAATTATGTCTTGCTCCGGGCACGGCACAGGACGGCCCTTTCATTTGGCAAGGCTACAAGGGCCCGGAATGGCAAAGCCCATCGGCACCGCGCAAAAGTTCGGCGACTGGATCAGCGACCGCATCGCGCGCGCCGCGGTTGCGATCGCGCTGGCGCTGCCCTATGCCACGCGGGTGCGCTTCATGGGCTGGCTGACCGCGCGCGTCGTCGCGCCACTGGCGGGATATGACAAAAGGGTGCGCGAAAATCTGCGCCACGCCCTGCCCGATCTGCCCGAGGCCGAGGTGCGCCGCCTGATGCGCGCAGTGCCCGACAACGTGGGCCGCACCATCATAGAGATCTATTCCGGGCAGGAATTCATCGACCGCGTGAAGACCCTGCCGCTGAACGGCCCCGGCGGCGAGGCGCTGGCCCGCGCCCATGCCGAGAACCGCCCGGTCATCCTGGTCACCGGGCATTTCGGCAATTACGACGCGCCGCGCGCGGCGCTGATCGGGCGGGGTTATCGCGTCGGAGCGCTCTACAACCCGATGAAGAACCCGCATTTCAATCGCCATTACGAACGCGCCATCGGCACGATCGGCCAGCCGCTTTTTCCGCGCGGGCGAAAGGGGTACGGCCAGATGCTGCGCTTCATCAAGGGCGGCGGGATGGTCGGTTTCCTTGTCGATCAGTTCATGCGGCGCGGTGCGACTCTGCGCTTTTTCGGCCAGCCGGCCCCGACTGCGCTTTCGGCCGCGGACCTGGCGCTGAAATACGACGCGCTGCTGGTGCCGATCTACGGCATACGCCAGCCCGACGGTCTGAATTTCGAGATCGTCGTCGAGGCCCCGATCCCGCACACGGATGCCGAAACCATGACGCAGGCGCTGAACGACAGCCTGGAGGCGCTGACGCGCCGGCACATGGATCAGTGGTTCTGGATTCATCGCCGCTGGAAGCCACAGCGGCAGGAACGGTTGCGCCGGAAACGGGCCGCGGCGGCGCAGAAGTCGGCGGACTGAAATCTATCGCAGGCGGGCGGCGGCCAGAATCGGCCCCGGCCCCGGCTCTTGCACGATGGCCACGACCGGCTCACCGCCCTTGGCCGGAAAGCTCATCGAAAACGGCGCGCGGCCATCCCATTTCGCGACCGAGGTCCATTCGGTGACAATATTGGAATAGCTGATCGTGCGCCCCGCATTCTCGCCGCGCTTGATATCCACGGTCTGCTCGGGGATGTAGCGCACCAGTTGCATCACCACCTCATGATCCAGGGGCGGCTCGGCGCGGGCGGTGATCAGCAGATTGCCGTTCTTGCGCGACAGCGTCAACGTCACCGGCGACGAGACGGCACTGTGCTTCTGGATCAGTTCGGCCAGTTCCATCGGGCGATGGCCGACCAGATGCTCGGCCCCTTCCACCACCATCTGCGGCGTATAGACCATGCGGCTTCCGGCGGCGCGGGCATAGGCCTTCTGCCGCTTCGTGTTCGCCGGATCGGCGAACACATCCTTCCAGCCGATGTAATCCCAGTAGTCGACATGAAGCGCCAGCGCGATCACGTCGTCGCGGTCCGCCAGGGCGCTGAGAATCTTGTCGGCGGGCGGACAGGACGAGCACCCCTGCGAGGTATAGAGTTCCACCACCACGGGCGAGCCGCCATCGGCCTGCGCACTTGCACCCTGCAGAAGCCAGATTGTCATGATCGCGCAAATGATGCGGCCCATCGGTCCCCAAGCCTTTTCCCCTGACCCGTTCGTTCTTATGTCACCCGATCCCGGCGCGCCAATCAAGGTTTCGAGAGAGCTGCGTGCAATTCGGATTTCGCGGTTGCGGCACTTCGGTGTGCAATGGTATACAAAAAATCAGCCCACCCCCTTGAACGGCACGCCGCGATGGGGCAAGAGCGGGGCAAGCATCAACCTCCGTTTCACCTGAGGGAGCCAGACCCATGCCCATTACCGTCGGACAAGACACATCCAAGACGCGCCGCACGCTTAGCGCCGGCGGCCAGAGCGTCGCCTATTACTCGATTCCCGCCGCCGAGGCTGCGGGGCTCGGCGATTTCACCCGCCTGCCCGCCGCGCTGAAGGTCGTGCTGGAAAACATGCTGCGATTCGAGGACGGCAAGACTGTCAGCGTGGACGACATCAAGGCCTTCGCGGAATGGGCGCAGAACGGCGGGCGCAACCCGCGCGAGATCGCCTATCGCCCGGCGCGGGTGCTGATGCAGGATTTCACCGGCGTTCCGGCCGTGGTGGACTTGGCGGCGATGCGCGACGGCATCGTGGAGCTGGGCGGCGACGCGCAGAAGATCAACCCGCTCAACGCCGTCGATCTGGTCATTGACCACTCGGTGATGATCGACGAGTTCGGCAATCCCCGCGCCTTCCAGATGAACGTGGACCGCGAGTACGAGCGGAACATGGAGCGCTACCAGTTCCTGAAATGGGGCCAGAAGGCGTTCGAGAATTTTCGCGTCGTGCCGCCCGGCACCGGCATCTGTCACCAGGTGAATCTGGAATACCTGGGCAAGGCCGTCTGGACCGACGTGGATCAGAACGGCGAAACCGTGGCCTATCCCGACACGCTGGTGGGCACCGACAGCCACACCACGATGATCAACGGCCTGAGCGTTCTGGGATGGGGCGTCGGCGGAATCGAGGCCGAGGCCGCGATGCTGGGCCAGCCGATCTCGATGCTGATCCCGGAGGTCGTGGGCTTCAAGCTCACCGGCAGCATGGTCGAGGGCACCACCGCCACCGATCTGGTGCTGAAGGTCGTGCAGATGCTGCGCGAAAAGGGCGTCGTCGGCAAGTTCGTCGAATTCTACGGCGACGGGCTGGACCATGTGCCGCTGGCCGACCGCGCGACGATCGGCAACATGGCGCCCGAATACGGCGCCACCTGCGGCTTTTTCCCCGTGGACGGGGAAACCCTTCGCTATCTGGAGCAGACCGGCCGCGACAAGGATCGCATCGCACTGGTCGAAGCCTATGCCAAAGAGCAGGGTCTGTGGCGCGATCCGGGCTATGAGCCGGTCTATACGGACACGCTTGAGCTGGACATGGGCGACGTGGTGCCGGCAATTTCCGGCCCCAAGCGCCCGCAGGACTTCATCGCGCTGGACAAGGCGTCGGGCGCCTTCGGAAAGTATATCGAGGGCGTGCGCAACGGCGAGCCGGCCGAAAACGCCGAGGCCCGTTGGGAAGGCGAAGGCGGCCACCCCGAACCGCAGGACATCCCCGGCGATGTCGGCCATCACCGCCGCGGCTTCGTCGAGACCGAAGAGGGCCATTACCAGATGCATGACGGCTCGGTCGTGATTGCCGCGATCACCTCCTGCACCAACACCTCGAATCCGTACGTGATGATTGGCGCCGGGCTGGTGGCCCGCAAGGCACGCGAGCTGGGCCTGACGCGCAAGCCGTGGGTCAAGACCTCGCTCGCGCCGGGCAGCCAGGTGGTCAGCGCCTATCTGGAAGCCGCCGGTCTGCAAGAGGATCTCGACGCCATCGGATTCAACCTGGTGGGCTATGGCTGCACCACCTGCATCGGCAACTCGGGTCCATTGGCGCCCGAAATCAGCAAGGCGATCCAGGATAACGATCTGGTCGCGACCGCCGTGCTGTCAGGCAACCGCAACTTCGAGGGCCGGATCAGCCCGGACGTGCGCGCCAACTACCTCGCCAGCCCGCCGCTGGTGGTGATCTACGCGCTGGCCGGCGACATGAATATCGACGTGTCGCGCGATCCGCTGGGCACCGACAAGGACGGCAACCCCGTCTACATGAAGGACCTCTGGCCAACCCAGAAGGAGATCGCCGAGCTGGTAGAGAAAACCGTGACGCGCGAGGCGTTCCGGTCGAAATACGCCGACGTGTTCAAGGGCGACGAGAAATGGCAGTCAGTCGAGACCACCGACAGCCAGACCTACGACTGGCCGCCGACCTCGACCTACATCCAGAACCCGCCCTATTTCCAGGGCATGAGCAAGGAGGCCGGGACCATATCGGACATCTCCGGCGCGCGGGTGCTGGCGCTGCTGGGCGACATGGTGACGACCGACCACATCTCTCCCGCCGGCTCGTTCAAGGACACGACCCCCGCGGGCAAGTACCTGATCGAGCGTCAGGTGGCCCCGCGCGAGTTCAACTCCTACGGTTCGCGCCGCGGCAACCACGAGGTGATGATGCGCGGCACCTTTGCGAACATCCGCATCCGCAACGAGATGCTGGATGGCGTCGAGGGCGGCTATACGTTGGGACCGGACGGCAAGCAGACGTCGATCTTCGACGCCGCCATGGCCTATCAGAAGGACGGCACCCCGCTGGTCATCTTCGCGGGTGAGCAGTACGGCGCAGGGTCCTCGCGCGACTGGGCGGCTAAGGGCACGGCGCTGCTTGGCGTCAAGGCGGTCATTGCCGAAAGCTTCGAGCGTATTCACCGTTCCAACCTGGTCGGCATGGGCGTGATCCCGTTCGAGTTCACCGGCGGCGACACCCGCAAGACGCTGGACCTGAAGGGCGACGAGACGGTGTCGATCTCGGGCCTTGAGGGCGACCTGAAACCGCTTTCCGACGTGCCCTGCACCATCACCTATGGCGACGGGACGACCAAGGATATCCAGATCAAGTGCCGGATCGATACCGCGGTCGAGAAGGAATATGTCGAGAATGGCGGCGTGCTGCATTACGTGTTGCGCAACCTTGCCAAATCGGCCTGACCCACCTGCCCCGGCCTGGGCGGCCGGGGCGTCTGACGACTGCGTCCCAGACCCGTGTCCATGTGGCGCCCGGTCACGCACCGCGGCGCCACATTTGCGATTCGCAGGCGGCTGGCCGGCAACTTCCCCGGGACAACCCAGGCGGGAAAACTTCGTTTGAAATCAAATCAATCTAGGGTTTTCGCCAGGAACGTCGCCGCTGCGTGAATAATGGCGGCAAAAAGGCGGAAAAAAGGCGAAGCTGATCTATGCTCAACCCATGTGGGGAAGTCTGACATCATCAACAATCCTGACGATGCCTCTGTTCGAGGTTCTGGCCTATGCAGCGTTCATTCTTCTGCTGGCCGGTAGCGTCTAGCGCGCCGCCTTTTCCATTTCGGGCCGGATGATCCTGTCCAGGACATCGCCGACAATGGGACCGGCATAACGAAAGCGCACCTTGCCGTCGCCGTCGATCACGAAGGTTTCGGGCACGCCGTATGTGCCCCAGTCCAGCGCCGTGCGCCCCTTCGCGTCGGCCACCAGCGCCGCGAAGGGGCTGCCCAGTTCGTCCAGAAAGCGCTGTGCCTTGGCCGGGTCGTCCTTGTAGTTGATGCCGTAGATGGTGATGCCATCGGCCGCCATCTTCTCCAGGTTCGGGTGCTCGGCACGGCAGGGCGCGCACCAGGAAGCCCAGAAATTCACCAGTTTGACGCCGGGCTCGCGCAGGGTTTCATCGGTGAAGCCGGCCGCGTCGGCGAAGGCGCTCACGGTCAGCGGCGGCGCCGCCTGCCCGATCCGGGTGGAGGGCAGCGCGTCGGGGTCTCGGTCTTCCTCTGACGCTCGATTGTTCTCCACCAGCTTCACGCCAAATACTGCAATGACAGCAACAGCGATAATCACCGGGATCAGCATCAAGTAATTGAACTTCATTCTCTCGCTTCCCGCCGCGCCTCAACCTCGTCCAGTTCCCGCCGCACCCGCGCGCCGCGCCACAGCGTCAGGATCACAAGCCCCGCCAGCAGGACAAGCGTCACGCCATAGGCCGACAGAACGGCGACCGCGTACTTACCCAGATCCGGCA
>JBAVQZ010000044.1:0-2342 GCA_049694515.1 Paracoccaceae bacterium
GGTAAGCACCGCGGCGCGCGGCGGATCGGCGGAAAGCGCCGCGAAGGCGTCGGCAAGCGCGGCGCGCAAGGGATGCCCAAGCGCATTCACCGGCGGGTTGTCGGCGGTAAGGATGGCAATCCGGTCGCGGCGTTCGACGCGCACAAGGCTCATGTCAGGCTCCCAGGTAAGCTTCGCGGATGCGCGGGTCTTCGATAAGCTCCTGCGCGGGGCCGGAAAGCGCGATGCGCCCGGTCTCCATCACATATCCGCGGTCGGCAATGGACAACGCGGCGAAGGCGTTCTGTTCGACCACCAGCAGGGTCACGCCCCGGTCGCGCAGGGTGGTGATGACCTCGAGGATCTGGTCCACCAGGACCGGGGCAAGCCCCATCGACGGCTCGTCCAGAAGCATCAGCTTCGGCCGCCCCATGATCGCGCGGCCAATGGCCAGCATCTGCTGCTGCCCGCCCGACAACCCCCCGGCCGCAAGCGCCCGCTTGTCGCGCAGGATCGGGAACAGGCGGAACACCTCGTCAAGATCGCTGGCCGGGTCGTCGCGCCGGTGATAGGCGCCCAGGCGCAGGTTCTCCTCGACCGGCAGGTCGCCGAAGATCTGTCGGCCCTCGGGCGAATGGGCGATGCCCAGTCCGGCCCGCGCGTGATCCGGCGCGCGCGTCAGATCCTTTCCCGCGAACCGGATCTTTCCGGCGCGCACCGGCTGCACGCCCGAGATGCAACGCATAAGCGTCGTCTTGCCCGCGCCGTTCGCGCCGACAAGCGTTACGATCTCGCCCTCGTCCACGCGCAGGTCGATCCCGTGCAGCACTTCGATCGGGCCGTAGGCCGTTTTCAGTCCCTCGATCTCAAGCATGGGCGGCCTTCGCTTCCGCCGCGCCGTGAGCCCCCAGATAGGCGGCGACCACGCGCGGGTTGTCGCGGATCTCCTCGGGGCGTCCCTCGGCAATCTTCGCGCCCTGATCCAGCACGACAATATGCGACGAGATCCGCATCACCATCCGCATGTCGTGTTCGATCAGAACCACCGTCACGCCTTCGCGGGCGATGGCGTGAATCAGGTCGTCGACCTCGCGGGTTTCAACGGCGTTGCAGCCCGCGGCCGGTTCGTCCAGCAGAAGGATGGTGCAGCCGGTCACCAGCGCGCGGGCGATCTCCAGCCGCTTGAGCTGGCCATAGGACAGCGCCGAAGCGGGGCGTTCGGCCAGAGTCGCCAATCCGGCCCGTGCCAGCGCTGCGCGCGCGGCCTCGCGGCTTTTCGCCGTTTCCCGACGGCTGGACGGAAGCCCAAGCAGATCGGCCAGCAGGTTCGACCGCTCGGTCATGTGGCAGCCCGCCATCACGTTGTCGAGCGCCGTCATCTGCGGAAATATCTGAAGATTCTGGAAGGTGCGCGCCATGCCGCACCGCGCCAGCCAGTGCGGCGGCTGGCCTGTGACGTCCTGCCCTTCGATCCGCACCGCGCCACTGTCCGAGCGGTAGATGCCGCTGATCAGGTTGAACAGCGTAGTCTTGCCCGCCCCGTTCGGGCCGATGATCGAGGTCACCTCGCCCGGGTCGGCGGCGAAGCTGACCCCGTCCACCGCCTTGATCCCGCCGAACGAGATTCCCAGGCTGTCTATTTCCAGACGGCTCATGACCTCCTCCGCGCCGCGTATCCCATGATCGCAGGCACCAGCCCGCGGCGCATCAGGATCATCGTCAGCACCATCACGGCGCCCAGCACCATGTGTTCGTATTCCGCGAAGACGGTCAGAACCTGCGGCAGCGCCGTCAGGATCAGTGCGCCGACCAGCGCACCGAACACGGTGCTGGCACCGCCAAGGACCGCCATCGTCACCATCTCGATCGAATGCATGAAGCCGCCGGCCTCGGGCGTGATATAGCCGTTTGCAAGCGCCAGAAGCGCCCCGGCGACCGCGGCATAGACCGCCGAGATCGTGAAGGCCGTGGCCTTGGCCCGCGCCACGTCGATGCCCAGCGAGGCGGCGGCCACGTCGCTGTCATGGATGGCGCGCAGCGCCCGCCCCCACGGGCTGTTGCCCAGGTTGACGGCCAGCACCGCTCCGACGACTGCAAAGATCCCGGTCAGCCAGTACCAGGCCTCGGTGGATTTCAGGCTCAGTCCGAACAACTTGAACAGGTTGCGCGCGTTGAAGCCGCTGACGACCATGCCGTCGGGCCCGCCGGTCAGCCAGGCCTCTTTCGACAGCACCATCCAGATCAGCATCCCCAGCCCCAGCGTGGCGATCGCCAGGTAATAACCGGACAGCCGCAGGATCGGTCGCCCGACCAACGCCGCGATCAGCCCGGCGAGGACCGCGCCGGCCAGCGCGGCCAGCGGC
>JBAVQZ010000045.1:0-1655 GCA_049694515.1 Paracoccaceae bacterium
CATCCACGCCACCGTCCTGCTGTCGGTGGAGCCGCGCGCGCAGGCCGCCGTGCTGGCGCGCCTGAAGGCCGTGTCCGAGGTCGAGCGGGCGCACACCACCTCGGGCCGGTTCGACATGCTGTTGCAGATCGCCGCCGAAACCACCGCCCGGCTGGACGCGGTGCTGGACATGATCGGCGAGATTCCGGGCGTGAAATCCTCGGAAAGCCTGATTCACCTGTCCAACAAGATCGACCGCGCGCTCTGAGGGGTTGGCCTTGCCGCGCCCATTCGCTAGATCAGCCCGGAACCGATCTTCACGAGGGGCGCATCCCGATGCCGATGGAAAAGACCTTCAACGCAGCCGAGGCCGAGGCGCGCCTTTATGCCGCGTGGGAAAAGGACCATGCCTTTGACGCCGGGGCGAACGCCAAGCCGGGCGCCGAGCGTTTCTGCATCATGATCCCGCCGCCCAACGTGACCGGCAGCCTGCACATGGGGCACGCCTTCAACAACACGCTGCAGGATATCCTGACCCGCTGGCACCGGATGCGGGGCTTCGACACGCTGTGGCAGCCAGGGCAGGACCATGCCGGCATCGCCACCCAGATGGTGGTGGAGCGCGAGCTGGCGAAAGAGGGCAAGCGGCGCACCGATTTCAGCCGCGAGGATTTCGTCGCCAAGGTGTGGGAGTGGAAGCGCCAGTCCGGCGGTCAGATCATCAACCAGCTCAAGCGCCTGGGCGCCTCCTGCGACTGGTCGCGCAACGCCTTCACCATGTCGGGCGCCCCTGGCGCGCCCGAGGGCGAGGATGGCAATTTCCACGACGCCGTCATCCGCGTCTTCGTCGAGATGTACAACAAGGGATACATCTATCGCGGCAAGCGGCTGGTGAACTGGGACCCGCATTTCGAAACGGCGATTTCCGACCTGGAGGTCGAGCAGGTCGAGATGGACGGCCATATGTGGCGCCTGCGCTATGCGCTGGCCGATGGCGAGACCTATGAGCACCCGGTCGAGTTCGACGAGGAAGGCAACCCCACCGCGACCGAAACGCGCGATTACCTGACCGTCGCCACCACCCGCCCCGAGACGATGCTGGGCGACACCGGCATCGCCGTGCATCCCGACGACCGGCGCTATGCGCATCTGGTGGGCAAGGATGCGATCCTGCCGATGGTGGGCCGGCGGTTGAAGATCGTGGCGGACGACTACGCCGACCCGGAAAAGGGCACCGGCGCGGTCAAGATGACGCCGGCGCATGATTTCAACGACGACGCGGTCGGGGCGCGGCACGGGCTGCGCTATATCAACGTGATGACGCGCAAGGCGGCGATGTGGCTGCGCGACAACCCCGATTTCGCCGAGGGCTGCGACGCGGAGGCCATCGCCGAACTGGTCGAGGCGCTGGACGGCATGGACCGCTACGAGGCGCGCGACTGGATCGTCGAGACCGCGCGCGAGGACGGCTGGCTGGACGGTATCGACGCCGACCGCCACATGGTCCCGCATGGCGACCGCTCGAAGGTGGCGATCGAGCCCTACCTGACCGACCAGTGGTTCGTGGACACGAAAAAGATCGTCGGCCCCGCCATCGACGCCGTGCGGAAGGGCGAGACACGCATCCTGCCCGAGCAGGACGAGAAGGTCTATTTCCACTGGCTGGAGAATATCGA
>JBAVQZ010000046.1:0-6646 GCA_049694515.1 Paracoccaceae bacterium
GATATCGAACGGGTGAAAGGGTTCGGGCGTCCGAGGCAGCGCCCGGCCCGGCGGGGTGGGCGGCAGCAGATTGAGGAAGTCATCTGCTCAGCCCCCCGTGCAGCGTCGGCACGTCCAGCGCGGCGAAGCCGTAATTGCGCAGCCAGCGCAGGTCGGAATCGAAGAAGGCGCGCAGGTCGGGGATGCCGTATTTCAGCATCGCGATCCGGTCGATCCCCATGCCGAAGGCGAAGCCCTGCCATTGGTCGGGGTCGATGCCGCCGGCCTCCAGCACCTTGGGGTGGACCATGCCGCTGCCCAGGATTTCCATCCAGTCGTCGCCTTCGCCCAGCTTCAGCTGGTCGCCCTCCCAGGAGCAACGGATATCGACCTCGGCCGATGGCTCGGTGAAGGGGAAGTGCGAGGCGCGGAAGCGCAGCTCCACCTGATCGACCTCGAAAAAGGCGCGGCAGAACTCCTCCAGCACCCATTTCAGGTTGGCCATGCTGATGTCCTTGCCAATGGCCAGCCCCTCGACCTGGTGGAACATCGGCGTGTGCGTCTGGTCATAGTCGCAGCGATAGACGCGGCCCGGCGCGATCACCCGCGTCGGCGCACCGTGGACCTGCATGTGCCGGATCTGCACAGGGCTTGTATGGGTGCGCAGCACATGCGGCGGGCGGTCGTCGCCCTCGGCACGCGACATGAAGAAAGTGTCATGCTCCTGCCGCGCGGGGTGTTCGGGCGGGATGTTGAGCGCGTCGAAATTGTACCAGTCGGATTCGATCTGCGGCCCTTCGGCCACGGCGAAGCCCATGTCGGCGAAGATCGCCGTCACCTCGTCCATCACCTGGCTGACCGGGTGGATCGTGCCCCGGCGGCGCGGTCGGCCCGGTAGGGTGACGTCCAGCCATTCGGTGCGCAGCCGTTCGTCCAGCGCGGCATCCGCCAGCGCGGCTTTGCGAGCGGACAGCGCGCTGTTGATCTCGTCCTTCAGGGCGTTGAGCTTGGGTCCGGCCTGCTGCCGCTCCTCGGGCGTCATCTTGCCCAACTCGCGCATCTTCAGGCTGACCTCGCCCTTCTTGCCGACCGCCTGGACGCGCAGCTCCTCCAGCCCGGCCTCGTCGGCCGCATCGGCAATCGCATCCAGATATTTCCGCCTCAGATCGTCCATGCCGCAACGGCCTCCCGGGTGTCCGATGTTGCGCCTTCTGCTACCACAGCCCCCTCGGGATGCAAGGCGCGCCTTAACATGAAAAAAGCCGCGAGCCCCGTCGCCCGGGCTCGCGGCTTTCCACTGTCCCTCTTTTCGAGGTCTTGTATACCTTACGCGAGCGCGGCCTTCGCCTTATCGACGATGGCGCCAAACGCATCGGGTTCGTTCACGGCGAGATCGGCAAGAACCTTGCGGTCCACCTCGATCCCGGCCTGGGACAGCCCGTTGATGAAGCGCGAATAGGTCAGCGCCTCGTCATGGCTGCGCACGGCGGCGTTGATCCGCTGGATCCACAGTGCGCGGAAGCTGCGCTTGCGGTTCTTGCGGTCACGGGTCGCATACTGGTTCGCCTTGTCGACGGCCTGGGTCGCCGTCTTGAAAGCGTTGCCGCGGCGGCCGTAATAGCCCTTGGCGGCCTTTATGACCTTCTTGTGACGGGCGTGCGTGGTGGTTCCACCTTTGACTCTGGACATATCCGGGCCTCCTCAGCGGTCGTAGGGCATGTAGGACTTGACGATCTTCTCGTCAGGTGCCGAGAGGGTCGTGGTGCCACGGGCGTCGCGGATGAACTTTTTCGTCCGCTTGATCATGCCGTGCCGCTTGCCGGCCTGGGCGGCCAGGACGCGGCCGGTCGCCGTCACCTTGAAGCGCTTCTTGGCGCTTGCCTTGGTCTTCATCTTGGGCATTTCCGTCTCCTCGTCTGAGCGGTGGAGGCGCGACTCGGCATGCCACACTGGCCGGTCCCGCCTGTTGAAGTGGGCCGTATAAGGGCAGCGGGCGCCGCTGGCAAGGGGGTCAGTTCACAAGCCTGCCGAAAACCCTGACGAAAACGCTGGGCACGTCCTGCACGGTGTAACCCTTGGGGTTGTTCATGAACGCAAGCACGATCAGCACGCCGGCCAACACGATCAGAAAGGCCGCGGCGCGCGGCGGGCGCCCCTCGGAAAAGGCGCCGATCAGGGCCGGCAGAGACAAAGCGCCCAGAATGACTCCCAGGACCAGGAAAAAATCAGCGTTCATAATATCTCCGGGGCTGTCACCCCAAAAGCATTATTCGGGATCGGTTCGAAAAATCAATCTTTCTTCACAAGGGGCGACCCGCAGGATGTTGGTTGATCCCGGTACGTTGAACGGGATGCCCGCGGTGACCACGATCTGGTCCTCCTCGGTGGCGAAGCCGCCTTCGCGCGCGGCGCGGGCAGCGCCGACCACGGCCATCTTGAAGCGTTCCACGTCGCCCGAGAAGTAACAATGGACGCCCCAGCTCAGGCACAGCCGCCGCGCCGTCGCGGCGAAGGGCGTCAGCGCCAGGATCGGCACGCGCGGCCGCTCACGTGCTGTCAGCAGCGCGGTGGTACCGGAATGGCTGAAACAACAGATCGCCTTGATATCGACGGTCTCCGCGATCTCGCGCGCGGCCGAGACGATCGCGCCGGCCACGCCGGGGCGCGCGTGGCCGCGGCTGGCCTCGATAACTTCTCGGTAGGTGGGATCTTCCTCCACCTCCTCGGCGACATTGTTCATCGTCGTCACCGCCTCGACCGGATAGTCGCCAGCCGCCGATTCCGCCGACAGCATCACCGCGTCCGCCCCTTCGTAGATGGCGGTGGCCACGTCCGAGACCTCGGCGCGCGTGGGCATGGGGCTTTCGATCATGCTTTCCAGCATCTGGGTCGCCACGATAACCGGTTTCGCCGCCGCCCGGCAGGCGCGCACCAGCCGCTTCTGGATCGGCGGCACGTTCTGCACCGGCAACTCGACACCCAGGTCGCCGCGCGCCACCATGATGCCGTCCGAGACGGCGAGGATTTCGGGGAACGCCTTCACGCCGGCCGGTTTCTCGATCTTCGACAGGATCGAGGCGCGGCCACGGGCAAGGGTGCGGGCCTCCTCGACATCCTCGGGGCGCTGCACGAAGGACAGCGCCAGCCAGTCCACGCCCAGATCACATACGAACTCCAGATCGTCGCGGTCCTTGTCGGACAGGGCGGCCACCGGCAGCACGACATCGGGCACATTGACCCCCTTGCGGTTGGAGATCGTGCCGCCCGTCACCACGGTACAATTGGCGTAATCGTCGCCGCAACTATCGACCCGCAGGCGGATCTTGCCGTCATTGACCAGCAGGCCGGCGCCCGGTTCCAGCGCCTGGAAGATCTCCTTGTGCGGCAGGCAGACACGCGTGGAATCGCCTTCGGCCGGATCGAGGTCGAAGCGGAACTTCTCGCCCTCCGTCAGTTCCTCGCTGTCGCCGGAAAACACGCCGCAGCGCAGTTTCGGGCCCTGGAGGTCGGCCAGGATGGCAATGGGGCGGCCCACGTCGGCCTCGATCTTGCGGATGATCGCGTGGCGCTCGGCGATCTCCTCGTGCGAGCCGTGGCTCATGTTCAGGCGGAACACGTCGGCGCCCGCCTCGAACAGGGCGCGGATCGTCTCGTAGTCGTTGGAGGCCGGGCCAAGCGTGGCCACGATTTTCACGTTGCGATGGCGTCTCATGCGGTCGCGTCCCTGCTTTTGTCTGGTCCGCCGGCCTGTCGGTGCGCGGAACGGGTCGGCGCATTGATAGGCGCTAACAGTCCGTATGACAACTGGTGCTTTCCGGCATTCGGGATTAGTCATGGCAGGCCCGCATCGGTCGTGGCGGCGCGACTTTGCGCCGATCCTTGACCTGCTTCCCGCCGCGACCAACCTATAAGAGAAAGGAGAGAAAGCCATGGATGACCAGACCCGCACCGAACTAGAGGCCGCCGCGTTCCGGCGTTTGCGCCAGCACCTGCTGAACGATCGGCCCGACGTTCAGAACATCGACCTGATGAACCTTGCCGGCTTTTGCCGCAACTGCCTGAGCCGCTGGTACCAGGAGGCCGCGAACGAGCGCGGCATCGAGATGAGCAAGGAGGAGGGGCGCGAGGCGTTCTACGGCATGCCCTATTCGGAATGGAAGGCAGGCCACCAGACCGAGGCCAGCGCCGAGAAGCAGGCCGAATTCGAGGTCGCCTTCCGCCAGAATGTCGGCGACAAGAGCTGACGCCGTCGAACAAGGCACGGAGAGGGACATGACGCTGAAGGTTTACCTGTCGGGCGAAATACACACCGATTGGCGCGAACGGATCATCGAGGGCGCAGCGGGGCTGGATGTCAGTTTCGACAGCCCGGTGACCGATCACGCCGCCAGCGACGATTGCGGCGTGGCGATCCTGGGCGCCGAGGACGACAAGTACTGGCACGACCACAAGGGCGCGATGGTCAACGCCATACGGACCCGCAAGGGGCTGGCGGATGCCGACGTCGTCGTCGTGCGCTTCGGCGAGAAATACAAGCAGTGGAACGCCGCCTTCGACGCGGGGCAGGCGGCGGCGCTGGGAAAATCGCTGATCGTTCTGCAGCAACCCGAGCATGACCACGCGCTGAAAGAGGTGGACGCCGCGGCGCTGGCCGTCACGCGCACGCCGCAGCAGGTGGTCGATATCCTTCGCTACGTGCTGACCGGCAAGCTGCCGGCCTGACGGCTCAATCCCGTGGCGGTTGCTTCAGGCCGCGTTGCACCGCGTCGCGGGCCAGGAAGCGGTCGAGATAGGCCGGGACGTTTTTCAGATCGTCCCAGCCGACCACGTCGCCGGCCTTGTAGAAATCGCGCATCGTCCGCAGCCAGGGCGCGGTGGCGATGTCAGCGATCGAATAGTCGCCGCAGATCCAGTTGCGCCCGTCAAGCTGGTGATCCAGGACCTTCAGCACCCGCGCGCTTTCATCTTCATAACGCTCGACAGGGCGGGGATCCTCGATGTCTTTTCCGGCGCCGCGGAACCAGCCGAGCTGGCCGAACATCGGGCCGACGGCCCCCATCTGCCACATCAGCCATTGAAGAATCTCGTAGCGCTTCGCCGGGTCGGCGGGCATCAGCTTGCCGGTCTTATCCGCCAGGTAGATCAGGATCGCGCCGCTTTCGAACAGCGGCAGCGGCGCGCCGCCCGGCCCGTCAGGGTCAATGATCGCGGGGATCTTGTTGTTCGGGTTGAGCGACAGGAACTCGGGCGTGTGCTGGTCGTCATCGGCCAGCGAGACCTTGTGGGCGTCGTAAGGCAGGCCGACCTCTTCGAGCATGATCGAAACCTTCAGACCGTTGGGTGTCGGAAAGCCGTAATACTGGATCGCCTCCGGGTTGCGGGGCGGCCAGCGGCGGGTGATGGGGAAGTCGCTTAGGGCGGTCATCGAAGCTCCTTTCTTATCAACGAGGCGGCGTTGAACATGGGCGAAAACATCAACCGCGGCCACGGCTTGCGTGCTATACCACCTGTGCACGACCGCGCAGGCGTTCGGCGCACGACATTTCGGAACCTAATTCGGGACAAGCCATGCTCAAGGAATTCAGAACCTTCATCGCCAAGGGCAATGTCATGGACATGGCCGTCGGCATCATCATCGGCGCCGCCTTCACGGCTATCGTCAGCTCGCTCGTCGGCGACCTCATCAATCCGATCATCGGGCTGATCATCGGCGGTATCGACTTTTCCAACATGTTCGTTGTGCTCAGCGGCGATGGCCCCTATGCCTCGCTCGCCGAGGCGCGGGATGCAGGGGCGGCGGTGTTCGCCTATGGCTCATTCGTCATGGCGGTGATCAACTTTCTGATCATCGCCTTCGTGGTGTTCATGCTGGTGCGCTATGTCAACAAGATCAAGGACATGGCCGTCCGGAAAGAGGAGGCCGCGCCGGTCGACGCCCCGAAGGGCCCCAGCCAGGAGGAACTTCTGGCCGAAATCCGCGATCTGCTGAAGAAACAGGCCGCGGCCTGAGACAAACGGCCCGCCGGTTTCGGCGGGCCGTTTGCGCCTTATTGCTTGATGGCAAGCTGGGGCGAGATCACGTCGATTCCCAGCGCCTTGCCCACCGCGTAATAGGTCAGCTGGCCGGCATGGGTGTTCAGCCCGTTCAACAGGTGCGGATCGTCGGCGCAGGCCTGCCGCCACCCCTTGTCGGCCAGCGCCAGCAGGAAGGGCATCGTCGCGTTGCCCAGCGCGATGGTCGAGGTGCGCGCGACGGCGCCCGGCATGTTGGCGACGCAGTAATGCATCACCCCGTCCACCTCGTAGATCGGGTCCTCGTGCGTGGTGGCTTTCGACGTTTCGAAACAGCCGCCCTGGTCGATCGCCACATCCACCAGCGCCGCGCCGGGCTTCATGGTGGACAATTGCGCGCGCGTCACGAGTTTTGGCGCCGCCGCGCCGGGGATCAGCACGGCACCGACCACCATGTCCGCCCTGGCCAGGTGTTCGGCCAGCAGCCCGGCCGAGGAATAGCCGGTGTTGAAGACGTTGCCGAACACGTCGTCGAGATAGCGCAGCCGGGGCAGCGAACGGTCGAGAACGGTCACGTCCGCGCCCATCCCTGCGGCGATCCGCGCCGCATGGGTGCCGACCACGCCGCCGCCGATCACCAGCACCTCGGCCGGGC
>JBAVQZ010000047.1:0-1640 GCA_049694515.1 Paracoccaceae bacterium
GGCCAGCGCCGCGCCGTCGGCCGCGCCCGCGTGATCGTGCAGCGGCGCGTCCCCCTGCCACAGGTCCAGATCGTCCGGCACCCCGGGTTGGTTCTCGACCATGTGGGTTTCCAGATCGTCCTGCGGCTGGGTCATGGCGCATCCTCCCTGCGGGAAAGTGTAACCCGGCAACGCGCCGGCGGAAAATCACGAAGCGACGGCACATTGCCATGCTTTTCCGCCGGAAGGGGATTCACAAGCGCCCGGCGTTGTGCCATCCTCGCCGCGGTCGCCCGCGAAGAGGCGGCAGAGAGGCAGTTGAAATGAGCGGTCCGCGTAAACGCCCGGCCCTTGGCGTGATCATATATTCGGCCTTCGCCTTCCTTGCGGCGACATATTTCACCTTCGCCGCCGTGCAGGGCGATTACGGCGTGTTCCGCCGCATCCAGGTCGAAGCCGAGGCGAAAAAGCTGAGGGCCGAGCATGAGCGCCTTTCGCTGAAACTGGCCGAGATGCGGAACAAGACGCGGCGGCTGTCCGACGATTACCTGGACCTCGACCTGCTGGACGAACGTGCCCGCAAGGTACTGGGCCTGATCCGCCCCGACGAGATCGTGATCCGCTGAAACGGGCTTCGCCGCAGCGCGGCGGAATTCCCGCTCGAAATCCGCATCCCGCTTTGCTATCAATTGTTTAATACTAAACTATTGCCCGTGTCCAAAGGGAGCCTGCCGCATGGCCACGCGAAAATCCGCAAGCAAGACAAACACTTCAAAGGAAGAACTGCTTCACTACTACCGCGAGATGCTGCTCATCCGCCGATTCGAGGAAAAGGCCGGCCAGCTTTACGGCATGGGCCTGATCGGCGGGTTCTGTCACCTCTATATCGGTCAGGAGGCCGTCGTGGTCGGGCTTGAGGCCGCCGCGGACGAGGGCGACAAGCGCGTCACCTCCTACCGCGATCATGGCCACATGCTGGCCTGCGGGATGGACCCCAAGGGCGTGATGGCCGAGCTGACGGGCCGCGAGGACGGCTATTCCCGCGGCAAGGGCGGCTCGATGCACATGTTCTCGAAGGAAAAGCACTTCTACGGCGGGCACGGCATCGTCGGGGCGCAGGTGCCGATCGGCGCGGGGCTGGCTTTCGCCGACAAGTATCTGGGCAACGACCGCGTCACCTTCACCTATTTCGGCGACGGCGCGGCCAACCAGGGCCAGGTCTACGAGACCTACAACATGGCCGAACTGTGGGACCTGCCGGTGGTGTTCGTGATCGAGAACAACCAGTACGCGATGGGCACCAGCGTCAAGCGCTCCACCAAGTCGCCCTCGCTGTGGGAGCGGGGCGCGGCCTATGGCATCCCCGGCGAAGAGGTGGACGGCATGGACGTGCTGGCCGTCAAGGCCGCGGGCGAAAAGGCCGTGGCGCACTGCCGCGCGGGCAAGGGCCCCTATATCCTGGAAATCAAGACCTACCGCTATCGCGGCCACTCGATGTCGGACCCGGCCAAGTACCGCTCGCGCGAGGAGGTGCAGAAGATGCGCGAGGAGCGCGACGCGATCGAGCATGTGCGCGAGCTTCTGCTTCAGGGCAAGCACGCCACCGAGGATGAGTTGAAGGCGATCGACAAGGACATCAAGGCCGTCGTCAACGAGGCCGC
>JBAVQZ010000048.1:0-1815 GCA_049694515.1 Paracoccaceae bacterium
CCAGGATCAGGTAGCGCAGGATGAACAGCACCCGCGGCACGAAGCTGTTCAGCCGGGGTTCAAGCAGCGGCAGCCGTTGGGTGACATCCTCGGGCAGGGTGATCCCGCGCGCCATGGCCCGCGACAGCGCTCCGGCCAGGAGCGCCGCGACCAGCAGCGCGACGGCGATCTTGCCGGAGGCGCCAAGGGCGCTGTAGACGACCCGGGCCGGGCTGGTCATGACCACGGCGAACATCACCGCCAGATAGATCAGTGTGAACCAGTGCCAGTTCCGCGCCAGGGTGGCCAGCATGCCGTTGGGACGGGGCGCGGTGTCCTCACCGGTATCGGAAGGCGCCGGCTGACTGCCAACCGGCGGTTCCGTTCCGCCGTCCGCGCCGTCGGGAAAGACCGGTGGCGCCAGCCGCGTCAGCATCCACTCCGCCACGCCGCGCCGGTTCCGGATCACCAGATAGACGAGATAAAGCAGGACGAAAATCGCCAGGATCGCCGAGACGCTGCGTCCGGCGGCGTAGGACACGCTCTGGTTCACGATGGGCACGATCAGCAACTGCCCATAGCCCAGCACGCTGACCACGACATTGGTGTGGCGGTTGGTCCGCAGCGCCGCCGCGTCGCTGAGCGGAAGCAGCCTGAGCCCGTCGGACGTGGGCGAAAAGAACGCCCGCATCACCGCTTTGACCAGTTCAACCAGCAGGAAGGCGTTAAGATAGAGCGACTGCCGGATGCCGATCTGACCGAATTCCCCGACGGCCAGAACGGTGACGGCATAGCCGATGGCCCAAGCCGCGACGACGATAAGAATGTCCATCACCGCCGAGCCCGCCCAAAGCAGGCCCGTTCGCACGGCCCCTGAATCGCCGGCCCTTGTCCCCATCCGGCGATAAATCGGAATGAACAGCCGCCGCAGGACAAGAAAGACCGCGACTGTCAGAACGATGACCAGCAGAAGCTGCTTGAGCGCCCCCAGCAGGACTTCTACCTCGTTGCCGCGCAGACCGTCGAATACGTTCCCGGCTCCCGACAGGCTGCTCCACAGGGCGGTCAGCTGCGCTGCCGTCCCCTGCGCGATATCGGTGGTGACGCGGGCGATGCGCCGTCCGATCGACAGATCGGGCTTTTCCGTGGCCGCGGCGTTCTCCTTCGCCTCGGGCACGACGCCCGAGGCCGTCGCGGCGCGCTCCAGCTCCGCGATCAGGGCGTTTCTTGCTGTTTCGTCCTTGAGGACGTCGATAAGCGGCGCCAGCCGCCCAGTGTCCGAGGGTGCCGGCGCGGCTTCCTGAGCCGCCAGCGGGCCTGCAAGAGCCATCAGCAGGGCAAGGCCCGCAGCCAACAAGGTGTTCACAAGGCTCAGTCTTTGCCGCTTGCGTCCGGGGGAAGTTCTGTTCATCGCTCGCTTTCTTTTGCCGGAGGCTGAGCGTAGTGCGCGCCCCTTCCGGTTCAAGGTTCGGATGTGACACAATGTCCGGGCCAAGGGAAGGCAGGGGGGCGGACGAAGGCTCCGCTTCACCACGGCGTATCGGGCGAAAACAGCGCGCCGCCATGCCTGTCGTATTGCCGGAAGCCAAATCCACTGTAAAGTGACCCATGATTTCGGCCTCGACCGGCGGGAGCGTATGAAAGACCCTGTTCAATTCGTCCCGAAGGTCTATTTCACCTGATTGGAACCGGGCAGCCGAGGGTTCGCAAACGGGGGCCCACGCGGGAAACGCTGAAAATGACGCTTGTCAGGCAAACTGTGATCACAATGGTCGTTCTGGGCGCGGCGTTCGCCGGGCTGATCTTCTATGTGCCCGCCGCGCTGCCGATGCTCGA
>JBAVQZ010000049.1:0-3317 GCA_049694515.1 Paracoccaceae bacterium
CCTTACTTCAGTTCCACTTCCACGAAGGCCATCGGCGCGTCGCCCGCATTGATCACATTGTGCTCCACGCCTTCCGCGCGCCTGTAGGCGCTGCCCGCCGGCACCATGACGTCGCGCGTCGTGCCGACTGGGTCTTCAAGCCGCATGTGGCAATCGGTGATCGCGGTGATCACGTAATCGAGTTCGTGCCGGTGCCAGCCGGTCTGCGCCCCGGGGGCGAAGTCGAACCGGGTGACGCGCACCCGGTCATCGTCGATCAGCTGCGTCGCCTCTGCCTCGACCGTCATGCCAGCCCTTTCAGGACATCGCCCAGCGTGCCGATCAGCTGGTCGATATGCGATTTCTCCAGGATCAGCGGCGGCGACATGGCGATGATGTCGCCGGTCGTACGGATCAGGATGCCTTTCTCATAGGCATCGAGGAATGCCTGGAAGGCGCGCTTGGTGGGCTCGCCGGGGATGGATTCAAGCTCCACCGCACCGATCAGGCCCATGTTGCGGATGTCGACGACATGGGGATGATCCTTCAGCGAATGCAGCGCATCCTCCCAATAGGGGGCCAGCTCGGCGGCGCGTTGGAACAGCCCTTCCTCGCGATAGGTTTCCAGCGTCGCCAGACCGGCGGCCGAGGCGATCGGGCTGCCCGAATAGGTATAGCCATGGAACAGCTCGATCAGGTGCTCCGGGCCTTGCATGAAGGCGTCGTGAATCGCCCCGGTCGTCAGCACCGCGCCCATTGGGATGACGCCGTTGGTCAGCCCCTTTGCTGTGGTGATCAGGTCGGGCTGTACCCCGAAATGCTCGGCCGCGAAGCTGGAGCCGAGGCGGCCGAAGCCGGTGATGACCTCGTCGAAGATCAGCAGGATGCCGTGCTTGGTGCAAAGCTCGCGCAGCCGTTCAAGATAGCCTTTCGGCGGCAGCAGAACACCGGTGGAACCCGCCATCGGCTCGACGATCACCGCGGCGATGGTTTCCGCGCCGTGCAGGCCGACGATCCGCTCCAGCTCGTCGGCCAGATGCGCGCCATGCTCGGGCTGGCCGCGGGTGAAGGCGTTCTCGGGCAGATGCGTGTGCGGCAGGTGGTCCACGCCATTCAGCAGCGCGCCGAATACCTTGCGGTTGTTGACGATGCCGCCCACCGAGATGCCGCCGAAGTTCACGCCGTGATAGCCGCGCTCGCGCCCGATCAGCCGGGTCCGCGCGCCATCCCCCCGCGCCCGGTGATAGGCGATGGCGATCTTCAGCGCGGTCTCGACCGACTCGGAGCCGGAATTGGTGAAGAAGACGTGCTCCATCCCGTCGGGCGCCATGTCGCGCAGCGCCGAGGCCAGTTCGAACGCCTTGGGATGGCCCATCTGGAAGGCCGGCGCATAGTCAAGCTCACCCGCCTGCTGGCGAATCGCCTCGACGATTTTCGGGCGGTTGTGGCCGGCGTTGCAGCACCAAAGGCCGGCGGTGCCGTCCAGCACGTCGCGCCCATCGGCCGTCTTGTAATACATGCCGTCGGCCGAGACGAACATCCGCGGCGCCTTCTTGAACTGACGGTTCGCGGTGAACGGCATCCAGAATGCGGACAGGTCGTTCGGGACGGGTTTGCGATCAAGCGCCATTTCAGCACTCCCTGCTTTGTTGTTAGGCCCCGCGACGCGATCCGGGTGGCCGAAATTGTTTGACCAAATGGTCAGGATCACGCTAGCAGAGCTATTAGGCCAGTCAAGGACTACCATTTCCGACGTCCGTGCGCGAGGCTGTAAGCGGCACGGTAGCGAGCATTCCGCGAGACCGCGTGATGTATTTTCGGGCAGCGCGCAAAGCGGCTTGCTCAAGGAATTTCAGGGCCGCGGCGGCAGCGCCGGGTCGGCAGGAGTGTTGAATGAACGACCAGCCGCGTCAGACGCGCATCCAGCAACGCAACACCGCCGCGATTCTCGAAGCCGCGCTGGAGGTCTTCTCGCAACACGGCTTCCGTGGCTCGACGCTGGACCAGATCGCGCAGGCTGCCGATCTGTCGAAACCCAACCTGCTTTATTATTTCCCCTCGAAGGAGGCGATCCACGCCACGCTTCTGGAGGGGCTTCTGGATACCTGGCTGGACCCGCTGCGCGCGCTCGACGCCGGGGGCGAACCGCTGCCCGAGATCCTGGCCTATGTCCGTCGCAAGTTGCAGATGAGCCGGGATTTCCCGCGCGAGAGCCGCCTCTTCGCCAACGAGATCGTGCAGGGCGCGCCGCGGATCATGGGAGCGATCGAAGGTGAACTGAAAACCCTGGTCGACGAGAAAACCGCGATCATCCGCGGCTGGATCGCCGACGGCAGGATCGCTGACGTGCACCCTTACCACCTGATCTTCTCGATCTGGTCGCTGACCCAGCACTATGCCGATTTCGATGTTCAGGTCCGTGCAGTTCTGGGCGATGAGGGCAAAAATCCATACCCCGAAGCCGAACGGTATCTGGAAACCCTCTTCACCCGGCTGCTGACGGTCTGACGCGCGGCGCCGGCGCCGTCATGCACCTCTCACGGCGGCGTCAGCGGCGGGAGCCGAAACCATAGCGGGAAAGACAGTCGCCATCGTAGATCACCTGGCGGCCACCCGAGGGCTTGCGCGCGAGCAACCGGCATTGGCTGGGAAGATTGCGAAAGCCCGCCCGGTTGAGGCAATCCCCGTCAAACCCTCTGATCCGGTCGTTCCGCAGGCTGTATCTCAGGGCGCATTCGCGCGGAAGGCGGGCTTGCTGTTCCACCTGGGCCCGGTATCCCGCGTCGGCAAGACAGTATGTCCGATAGACATCGCGGCGGCCGCGGTTGGTCCGCAAGCTCTGCCGGCATTCCTCGGGAAGGCCCGTGACACCTGCATTGCGCAGGCATTGCGCATTGTAGACATCGACATCACGGTTGCGGACCCGCACGACCTCGAGGCAGTAGGATGGCAGGACGCGGTTGCGATAGACGTAGTCGGGCTTCTTGTCGCGGTCATTGTATGCCTTGACGATGATGGCGACGGCGGCCGCCGCCAGAAGAAGACGGAACAATTCGTCCCGGTTGTCCTTCGCAGAAACGGGCGTGACGCTTGCGGTCACCGCCGCAAGCGCGATGGCGGCAGCGGCGACGAAACCGGTGATCGGTCTGAAACGGGTCATGGCGAGTCCTTTCAAAAGCGGCAGGCCTCGGTATGGTGATCCGGAATGGAACCATCCGTATGGTCAACCCCGTGATTGTCGGTCAGAATCGCCCGCCCCGCATTGATCTGCGTCATTCCCGGGACGGGGCCCACAGCGGGGCCGCCGCGCGCAACATTGTTCGGGTATCCTTTGCAGA
>JBAVQZ010000050.1:0-4090 GCA_049694515.1 Paracoccaceae bacterium
CGGACAAGACAGGCGCCATGAGCTGGACACTGACACAGGTTGCAATCGGCGGCGCGCTGGGCGCGTCCTGCCGCTATATGGTGGGGCATTACGCGGTGCGCATGATGGGGCACGGCTTTCCCTGGGGCACGCTGACGGTCAATATCGTCGGCTCCTTCCTGATGGGGGTGCTGATCACCGTGCTGGCCGAAAAGGGCGGCGCGCGGCTCTCGCCGCTGCTGGTCACCGGGGTGCTGGGCGGGTTCACCACCTTCTCCTCGTTCTCGCTGGACGCGGTGACGTTGTTCGAGCGGGGGCAAGCCGGCCTGGCCGGGGCCTATGTGTTCGTGTCGGTCATGGTCTCGCTGGCGGCGATCGCGGTGGGCATCACGCTGACCCGCGCCCTCTTCGCATGAGCGGCGTTCAAACCATTGCCGTCGCGCCGGACGAGGCCGATCAGCGGCTCGATCGCTGGTTCCGCCGCCGCTTCCCGCATGTCACCCAGGGCCGGATCGAGAAGATGTGCCGCAAGGGCGAGATCCGTGTCGATGGCGGCCGGGTGAAGCCTGCCACGCGGCTGAGGGCGGGGCAGGCGGTGCGCCTACCGCCTTTGCCCGAACCGGGCGAGGTGTCGTCGAAGCCGAAGCCGTCGGTGAGCGATGCCGACGCCGAGATGATCCGCGCCTGCGTGCTTTACCGCGACGACCAAATCATCGCGATCAACAAGCCGCCGGGCCTGCCGACGCAGGGCGGATCGAAGCAGACCCGCCATGTCGACGGGCTGGCCGAGGCGCTGCGTTTCGGCCTCGACGAAAAGCCGCGTCTGGTTCACAGGCTCGACAAGGACACCTCGGGCGTGCTGATCCTGGCGCGCAGCCGTGCGGTCGCGGGCGCTTTGACCGCCGCTTTCCGCGCCCGCGAGACGCGCAAGATCTATTGGGCCGCCGTCGCGGGCCAGCCAATGCCACCCATCGGCACCATCCGTTACGGGTTGGTGAAGGCGCCCGGCCACGGGGCGCAGGGCGAGGCCGAGAAGATGCTGTGCATCCATCCGGACGCGGTGGACGACACCCCCGGTGCCAAGCGGGCGGTGACCGACTACGCCGTGCTGTCGTCGCTGGCCAAGCGCGTGTCCTGGGTGGCGCTGGTGCCGGTGACGGGCCGGACCCATCAACTCCGCGCGCATATGGCCGAGCTTGGACATCCGATCATCGGGGACGGCAAATACGGCGGCTCGGGGCAAGAGAATCTGGGCGACGGCTGGGGCGCGCAACTGGGTGGAGAATTGTCGCGCAAGCTGCATCTGCACGCCCGGTCGCTGCGGCTGCCGCACCCGGTGACGGGCGCGATGCTGCACATCACCGCGCCGCTGCCGCCGCACATGAAAAAGACCTGGGCGACCTTCGACTGGCACGAGGCGGACGTGCCCGACGACCCGTTCGAGGAGTTGGAATGAGCGGCCTGCGGCTTGTCATTTTCGACGTCGACGGCACGCTGATCGACAGCCAGGCCGAGATCAAGGCCGCGATGGCGCTGGCCTTCGAGGGCGCGGGCCTGCCCGCCCCGGCGCCCGAGGCCGTGCTGGGCATCGTCGGCCTGTCCCTGCCCGAGGCGATCAGGCACCTCGCGCCCGAGCTTGACGACCCTTCCGCCGCCAGTGTCGTCGCGGGCTACAAGGAGGCGTTCTTCACCCTGCGGCAGTCGGGCACGCCCGCGCCGCTCTATCCCGGTGCGCTGGACGCGCTAGAGGCGCTTGCCGCGCAGGACGAGCTGCTGATGGGCGTGGCCACGGGCAAGTCGCGCCGCGGTCTGGACCATGTGCTGGACACGCACGGGTTGAAACGCTTCTTCGTGACCGAACAGGTCTCGGACCACCACCCGTCGAAACCGCACCCGTCGATGGTGCTGGCCGCGCTGGCGGAAACCGGCGTCGCGGCGCAAGACGCGGTGATGATCGGCGACACCAGCTTCGACATGGAAATGGGCCGCGCCGCCGGGGTGCGGACCATCGGTGTCGGCTGGGGCTATCACGGCGCTGACCGGTTGTCCGCCGCGACGCGTCTGATCGAGGATTTCCCGGCGCTGCCCGGCGCGCTGCAACGCATCTGGAGCGAGTGACGCATGAGCGAATGGACCGCGAAGCGATTCTGGAAAGAGGCCGTGGCGGTGGACGCCGGGGACGGCTTCACCGTGCATCTGGACGGCCGGCCGGTGAAAACCCCGGCCAAGGCGGCCCTGATCCTGCCGAACCAGGCCCTGGCCGGCGCCGTGGCCGAAGAATGGAACGCGCAGCAAGAGCGGATCGATCCCTATTCCATGCCCGTTACCCGCGCGGCCAACGCGGCGATCGACAAGGTGGCGCCGAACGTCCCTGCGGTTGCAAAGTTGCTTGTGGAATACGGCGAAACCGACCTTTTGTGCTATCGCGCCGAGGCGCCCGAGGCGCTGGTGGCGCGACAGGCCGCGGCCTGGGATCCGTTGCTGGACTGGGCCGCAACCGCGCTGAAGGCACCGCTGAACGTGACCAGCGGCGTCGTTCCCTGCAGACAGCCGGCGGAAAGCCTGGCCAGCCTGTCCGCCCGCGTTTCCGCGCATTCGCCTTTCGCGCTGACCGGGCTGCATGACCTCGTGACGCTTTCCGGCTCTCTCGTGATCGGGCTGGCGGCGGTCGCGGGTTGGGCCGGGGCCGACGATCTGTGGGAAAGATCGAGAATCGATGAGACCTGGCAGCAGGAGCAATGGGGCCGGGACGACGAAGCCGCCGCGATGGCCGACGCGAAGCGGCGCGACTTTCTGCAGGCGCTGCGTTTTTTCAATCTGACGCAAGCTTCAGCATGAACTTTCAAAGGCTTGGTATTTTGCTCAGGTTTTGGACAGAACGAGAAAACCGCCGCCCCATCGGCGATAGCCCGGTCTAATCGCGACACCGCTCTTGACGATACGGGACGAAATTGCCCAAACTTAGGGCACTAGGTGAGGCCACTGCTCTCACGGTATCACCCCGGCCGCATGCGGCCGGACATAACCCGTTCCGAAGGGACGGACCATCAGGAAGAGGTAAACATGAACAAAACCGTATTTCTGGGCGCGCTGGCGGCCGCTGGCTTTGTTGCCGCGGCTTCGTCGGCCGCGACGCTCGATGACGTCAAGGCCCGCGGCAAGCTGAACTGCGGCGTCACGACCGGCCTCGTCGGCTTCGCCGCGCCCGATGCAAACGGCGTATGGAATGGCTTCGATGTCGCGGTCTGCCGCGCCGTCGCCGGTGCCATCTTCGGTGATCCCACCGCTATCGAATTCGTGCCCACCACCGGCAAGACGCGGTTCACTGCGCTGGCCTCGGGCGAAGTCGACATGCTTGCGCGGAACACCACCTGGACCTTCACGCGCGACGTGGACCTGAAGTTCGAGTTTGTCGGCATCAACTATTACGACGGTCAGGGGTTCATGGTGCCCAAGGCACTGGGCGTTACCTCGGCGAAGGAACTGAGCGGCGCGACCGTCTGCATCCAGACCGGCACGACGACCGAACTCAACCTTGCGGACTATTTCCGCAAGAACAACATGGACTACGAGCCGGTTCCGATCGAAACCAACGCCGAAGCGCAGCAACAGTTCCTGGCGGGTGCCTGTGACGTCTACACCACGGACGCCTCGGGTCTGGCCGCGACGCGCGCCACGTTCGAGAATCCGGGTGACTACGCGATTCTGCCCGAGATCATCTCGAAAGAGCCGCTCGGCCCGCTCGTGCGTCATGGCGACCCGGACTGGGGCGATTTGGTGCGCTGGACGCTGAACGCGCTGATCGCTGCCGAAGAGCTTGGCATCACTTCCGCCAATATCGACGAGTTGGCCAAGGGCACCAACAATCCCGAGATCAACCGCATCCTGGGAACCGAGGGTGACCTGGGTGCGATGCTCGGCCTGTCCAAGGACTGGGCGATCAACGCGATCAAGGCCGGTGGCAACTATGGCGAGATCTTCGCCAAGAACATCGGCGAGAACACCCCGGTGGGTCTGGCGCGCGGCCTGAACGCGCAATGGACCGACGGCGGCCTGATGTACTCGCCGCCGTTCCGGTAAGACGCGACAATGAAGGGCGCGGTTCCGCCGC
>JBAVQZ010000051.1:0-2550 GCA_049694515.1 Paracoccaceae bacterium
ACGCTGGGCCATGCGCTGATGCTGGGACGTTTGCCGGATGCGGTGCTGCGCCTGCTGCCGCCGCTTGCCGACGCGCCTGTCATGTCGGCGGCACTGGGCCTGTTCGTCACCGGCGCCGGCGCTCTGATCGGGCTGGTCTATATCGGTGCGGCGGTGGGCGTCACGCTGCGGCGCAGGCGCGCGGCCTAGCCTTTCGGACAGCCGCGAATGTCGATGGCTTTGCCGCCATCGGACAGAATGGTGATCCGCACGGCCGAGCCGTCCAGCGCGAAGGTCCCCGCGCCCGACGGGACGAGATCGCTGACAGCGGTCAGCTGATCGCCCTGCCGCGTGACCTTGGCCTCGGAGACCCAAATCGTCGGGTCGCCTGTCTCGATCACCGCGACCTCGCGCGGGCCGAGCTCGGGCATGGCGATATGCGCGGTCAGGCGCAGCCCGTCCTCGATCGGATCGGTGTGACAGGTCACCGCCCCGACGCCGGCCTTATCCCCCGGAACAGGTCGCTGCTCGAGCGCGGCGCGGATCGGCGCGGCCTGCTGCAGCGCGCCGGGAAGCGCGGTTTGCACAAGCAGATCCACCGGCATGCAGATGTCGTGACAGACCCCCAGCGCAACCTCGGCCTTCAGGCTGACCGGGTTTTCCTTGTCCCCCGGGACCAGTTCGATCGGCAGGACCACTTCCCGGCTGTAGCCGATCGTCCGCATGCCGTTCTGATAGAACACCTGTGGCCGCGGCCAGCTGATCCTGGCGGATTCCAGATTTTCCGACCCGGTCCAGTCGAAACTTGGGGGAATGCCCGCATCCCCCGGCGCGCGCCAGTAAGTCTTCCAGCCCGGCGCCAGTTGCAGCTTCAGGCCCGCCATCCAGTGGCCGTCCTCGGTCTGCCAGCCGGAAAGGATTTCCGCCCGGATGACAGAATCTTGCGTGGCTTCCGCCGGCGCCATCACGGGCGCCGCGAGCAACAGGCCTGCGACCAAGGAAACGGGGGCGAGAAGGGGTCTTGTCATGCTGCCAAACATAAGGATGCCGTAGGCATATCGAAATCACATTGTGGAGACGACTGCGAGAGTGTGTCTTTTCGTGCCCTTGCATCCGCTCGCCAGTGCGACCAATTGTAATGCATGGAAAACACCGGACCCCAGATGGATCTAAGCGGCAAGCTTCTGATCGCGATGCCGGGCATGGGCGATCCGCGGTTCGACCGCAGCGTGATCTATCTTTGCGCCCATTCGCCCGAGGGGGCGATGGGGTTGATCGTCAACAAGCCGGCCAGCGATCTGAGCTTCGGCGACCTGCTGGATCAGCTGGAAATTCCACGCGGCGAGGCCGGTCAGGACATCCGCGTGCATTTCGGCGGCCCGGTGGAACATGGCCGCGGTTTCGTGCTGCATTCGGCCGATTACACGTCCGAGACCGATTCGACCCTGCAGGTCGATGACCGGTTCGGCCTGACCGCGACGCTGGACATTCTGAAGGATATGGCGCGCGGCACCGGTCCCGCGCAGTCTCTTCTGGCGCTGGGCTATGCCGGCTGGGGGCCCGGTCAGCTTGAGACCGAGATCGCCCAGAACGGCTGGCTGACAAGCGATGGCGAGGCCGGGATCGTTTTTGACCCGGACGACAGCGGCAAATGGGGCCTTGCGCTGAAACAGTTGGGAATCGACCCGCTGACGCTCTCGGCGGCCGCGGGACGTGCCTGAGCCCAATTTCGACGTATGACATTGAAATTGACGGAGACTCTTATGAGCAAGAATTCAGCGACCCTGGATAACCTTCAGAAAGCCCTCTCGATGGAGATGCTGGCCGTGCAGCAATACCTGCTGCATGCCCATGTTCTTGACGACTGGGGACTCGACATGCTGGCCGACAAGATGCGCGAGGAGATGCACGAGGAGCTTGGCCATGCCGGGCGCTTCATCGACCGGATCCTGTTCCTGAACGGCACGCCCGAGGTCGTCGCCGAAAAGGCGCCGAAAAAGGCCGAATCCCTCGCCGGGATGTTCAAGGCAGACCTGGGCGAAGAAAAGAACGCGATCGCCTTCTACACCAAGGCGTCCGAGGATGCGGCGAAGGAAAGCGACATCGGCTCGCGCAGGCTGTTCGAGGAGATCGCGCTGGACGAGGAAGGCCACATGTCCTGGCTGGATCTGCAGCTGGATCTGCTGGACCGGATGGGTGAACCGGCCTTCATCGCCAGGCACATGAGCGCGGGCGGCGCGGAATAATCCGCCGCCGCTCTTCCGCCCTTGCGGGCGTCATCGCATATCGGGACGACGAGACCGGGAACGGCCGATGGGCGTTCAGGTCCGCGGCGCGGCCGCACGGCGCAGGCGGTCGTTGATCGCGCGTCCCAGCCCATGATCGGGGATCGGGGCGACGGCGATGCCCTGTTCCCGCGTTGCCATGGCATCGAGTTGGCGGAGGTGGTGAAACAGGTTGGCGGCCGCCTCGACCAGATCGCCGCTGGCCGACAGCGTAAGCGTCGCTTCCGCGCTGCCCGCCCCGAAGCCGAGCCATAGCTCGCCGTCGCGGGGCGCTTCGGCTTCCAGC
>JBAVQZ010000052.1:0-2364 GCA_049694515.1 Paracoccaceae bacterium
GTGTGGGGCGGGTCGGGCGCTTCCCGGCGCCTTGCGACGGGCGCTCTTTGAGCGAAAGGCATGGGAACATTCGTGGGACTGGCCTCAATCGGCGACACGACAGCCCTGCGCCGCCGAAACCCCGCCCTGCCGCTTGCCGCCCCGCCCCGCCTCCACTATTCAGGGGGAAACGGGCAGAGGGGCAGTAAGGCATGCGGATTCTCATCACCAATGACGACGGGATCAACGCCCCCGGCCTGAAGGTGCTGGAACAGATCGCCACCGAGATCGCCGGCCCCGATGGCGAGGTCTGGACCGTCGCGCCCGCGTTCGAACAATCTGGCGTGGCGCACAAGATTTCCTATACCCACCCCATGATGATCGACGAGCTTGGCCCGCGCCGTTTCGCCGCCGAAGGCGCGCCGGCCGACTGCGTGATGGCCGGGCTGCACGAGGTGCTGGGCGGCGTTGCTCCCGACTTGGTGCTCTCGGGTGTCAACCGCGGCAACAACGCGGCCGAAAACGCGCTCTATTCCGGCACACTCGGCGGCGCGATGGAGGCCGCGCTTCAAGGGCTGCCCGCTATCGCATTGTCGCAATACCTGGGCCCCGAGAACCATGACCCCGAACTGCGTTTCGACGCCGCGCGCAAGCATGGGGTGGCGACCGTGCGCAGCCTGCTCGACAAGGGGCTGTGGGACGGCGAGGATTACCGGATCTTCTACAACGTCAATTTCCCGCCCATGGCGGGCGACAAGGTGCGCGGGCTTCGGGTCAGCGCGCAGGGCTATCGCAAGGATTGCTTCTTCGGGGTGGAGCCGCACATGTCGCCGTCGGGCCGGAAGTTCCTGTGGATCAAGGGTGGCCCGCAGCAACACCCGACGGAGCCCGGTACCGACGTGGCCAATTGCCTTGAAGGGTATATCTCGGTCACGCCGATGCGCGCCGACCTGACCGCCCATGACACGCTTGCCTGGCTGAAAGACCAGTTGGAATGACCGACGCCGCCGAGCGGAAAATGCAGTTTCTCTTCGCGCTCCGTTCCAAGGGGGTGACGGACAAGCGCGTGCTGACCGCCATGGAGAAGATAGACCGCGGCGATTTCGTCCGCGGCCTGTTCGAAACGCGCGCCTACGAGGACATGCCGCTGCCCATCGCCTGCGGTCAGACCATAAGCCAGCCATCGGTCGTCGCCCTGATGACCCAGGCGCTGAACGTGCAGCCGCGCGACAAGGTGCTGGAGGTCGGCACCGGCTCGGGCTACCAGGCGGCGATCCTCAGCCTGCTGGCGCGCCGCGTCTACACGGTCGAGCGGCACCGCCGCCTGGTGCGCGAGGCGCAGGGCTGCTTCGAGAAGCTGGGCCTGACCAATGTCACCGCCATCGCTGGCGACGGCTCGCGCGGGCTGCCGGAACAAGCGCCTTTCGATCGCATCCTGGTGACCGCGGCGGCCGAGGATCCGCCCGGACCGCTCTTGGCGGAATTGCGCGAGGGCGGTATCATGGTGTTGCCGGTAGGGCAGTCGGACACTGTTCAGAGGTTGATAAAGGTTACACGCACGGCCCACGGCTTCGAATATGAAGAGCTCCGCCCGGTACGCTTCGTGCCGCTGGTCGAAGGGCTCGGACAGGAGTAAGGGACAGATACGCAAGGCCCGGACGAACACGGGCCAGGGACATTGAGGAGCGAGCCATGCCATCCCCCCGCCACCCCGCGCGTCACCGCGCCGTTCTGCTTGGCACGGCGCTTCTGGCCGTCGCCGCCTGCGGTCAGTTCGACATGGACTTCCGCAACAACGGCGCCGACACCAGCCAGGCAGCGCGCACCCGGACCGCGCCGCGGCCACAGCCCGACAATCGCGGGCTTATCTCCTATCCCGGCTACCAGGTGGCGCTGGCCCGGCGCGGCGACACGGTGGCCGACGTGGCCGCGCGGGTGGGCCTGCCTGCCGCCCAGATCGCCCGCTACAACGGCATCCCCGAGGATGTGCCGCTGCGCCAGGGCGAGTTGCTGGCCCTGCCTGCGCGCGTGTCCGAGCCGTCGCCAGAGACCGGCGCCATCGCTACCGGACCGATCCAGCCGGCCGACAATATCGACATCACCACGCTTGCCGGCAATGCGATCGAGCGCGCCGGCGGCCGTCAGCAGGCCACCGCCACGCCCGCCGACGGCGGTCCGAAAGTGCCGGTCGGCCCGGAACCGGTCCGCCACAAGGTGCAGCGCGGCGAGACCGCGTTTTCAATCGCCCGGCTCTACAACGTCTCGGTCCGCGCGCTGGCAGACTGGAACGGGCTGGGCCCCGACCTGACGGTGCGTGAAGGACAATACCTGCTGATCCCGGTGCCCGCCGAGGACGCCGCCGCCGCGCCGCCGCCACAGCAGACC
>JBAVQZ010000053.1:0-2862 GCA_049694515.1 Paracoccaceae bacterium
GCGCAAAGCGGCGCAGCGCGGCCAGCGCCCGGCGGCGCCCCTCGGGATTCAGTCGGCCGGTTTCGCCAAGGCCGGCCCCCAGGCCGCACATCACCTTTTCGTTGAAGAAATAGGCCGGGCTGCGCGCCGCGCCGTCGAAAACCACCAGCCGGACCGAGTTGGACCCGACATCGACCACGCCGACACGCGACAGCGCCCGTGCAGAAGGATCCTCGAACAGCGGGCGGCCGAATGGCCCCCATTCGTCAGAGCGCGACTCGGCGCTTCCATCCATCGGCTTTCCCCCGCAGGTTCGCGCGCAGCTTGCCAAGACAGGGCGGCCGGCGTCAATCCTTCGTATGGGCCAGTTTCGGCACATCCGCCGCCCCCGCCGTGCCGCGGCCCGAAAGTGAAGGGTTCTCCATGAAAAAGCGGTGGCAGTCGAACGCGCCGGGCTCGACCGGCAGGCGGGTGAAGCTGTTGTCGGCGTTCATCACCCAGCTTTGCGCGGTATCGGCCAGGTTGGCGGCCATGACCTGGTTGACGATCTGCGCCTTTACGGTGTCGTTCATGATCTCGACAAGCGCCTCGACCCGGTAGTTCAGGTTGCGCTCCATCCAGTCGGCCGACGAGATGAAGACGCGTGCCTTTTTCGACGGCAGGCCGTGGCCGTTGCCGAAACAGGCGATGCGCGAGTGCTCCAGGAAGCGCCCGACGATGGATTTCACGCGGATATTCTCGCTCAGCCCCTCGATGCCGGGGCGGATGCCGCAGATGCCGCGCACCACCAGGCTGATTTTGACCCCGTCCCGGCTGGCCGCGTAAAGCGCGTCGATCACGTCGGGTTCGGTCAGCGAGTTGACCTTGGCCCAGATCTCGCCGGGACGGCCATTGCGGGCGAACTCGGCCTCGCGCGCGATCAGTTCCAGCAGGCGGGACTTCAGCGTCAGCGGCGAGATGGCGAGGTTTTCCAGCCCCTCCGGCTCGGCGTAGCCGCCGACATAGTTGAACACCTTGGTGGCGTCGCGCCCCAGCGCAGCATCGCAGGTGAACAGGCTGAGATCGGAATAGATGCGCGCGGTGATCGGGTGGTAGTTGCCGGTCCCGTAATGGGTGTATGTCACCAGCCGGTCGCCCTCGCGCCGGACCACGGCCGAGATCTTGGCGTGGGTCTTGTAGTTGATGAACCCATAGATGACGTGCGCCCCGGCGCGCTCCAGGCGCCGCGACTGGCGAATGTTGGCGGCCTCGTCGAACCGCGCCTTCAGTTCGACCAGCGCCGTGACGGACTTGCCGTCCTCGGCCGCGGCGCAGAGCGCCTCGACGATGGGCGAGTTCGCCGAGGTGCGGTAAAGCGTCTGCTTGATCGCCAGGACGTCGGGATCGTTCGCGGCCTGCTGCAGAAAGCGCACCACCATGTCGAAAGTCTCATACGGGTGGTGCAGCAGCATGTCCTTCTGGCGGATCGCGGCGAACATGTCGCCGTCATGGTCCTGCACCCGCTCGGGCACGCGGGGGGTGAAGCTGGGCCAGAGAAGGTCGGGGCGTGCATCGAGCACCAGTTCCTTCAGGTCCGCCACGCCCACCAGCCCGCGCACCTCGATCACCTCGGACTCGGTGATGTGCAACTCGCGCATGATGACCTGTCGCAGATCCTCGGGCGCGCCGGCGGACAGTTTCATCCGGACCACCTCGCCCCGGCGGCGGCGCTTCAGCGCCACCTCGAATTCGCGCACCAGGTCGTCGGCCTCCTCCTCGACCTCGAGGTCGCTGTCGCGCAGCACGCGGAAGGTGCAGCTTCCGGTGGCCTTGTACCCCGGAAACAGCTGGCCGACATGGATCAGCAGCAACTCTTCCAGTGGCAGGAAGCGGTGCTGGCCCGGTTTCGCGGGCAGGGGGACGAACCGGTCGATCTGGTGCGGGATCGGCAGCAGCGCCTGCAACGGGCGGCCGTCGCGCCGCCGCTCCAGCTGCAGGGCCAGGCAGAAGCCGGTGTTGGGAATGAAGGGGAACGGATGCGCCGGGTCGATCGCCAGGGGCGAGAGCACCGGAAAGACGTTGTTGAGAAAATGTTTCTCGAGTTCCGTCCGGTCGTGCGCGGTCAGTTTCGAACGGGTCAGGATGTGTATGCCGGTCGCGTCCATCTCGCGCCTGAGACTGTTCCAGATGGTCTGTTGCGATTGCAGCAGGCGGCGTGCGTCCTTGTCGATCAGCACCAGCTGCTCGGCGGGCGTCAGCCCGTCGGCGGCGGGGGTGGTGTTGCCGGCTTTCGCCAGCTCGCGCAGGCCGGCCACGCGGACGGTATAGAATTCGTCCAGGTTGGTGGCCGAGATCGACAGGAAGCGCAGCCGCTCCAGGAGCGGCACGGCGGGGTCGCGCGCCTCGTCCACGACGCGCCAGTTGAAGCCCAGCCAGCTGAGTTCGCGGTTGCAGAACCGCCTGGGGCCGCTGCGCTGGTCCTCGGGCAGGGCGACCGGCGCCGGGAACGGCGATTCGAGGAAATCAGCGAGGCTCATATGTTGAATGTCGGCTTTGCGTGTCATTTCGAAAAGCCCGTTATCGCGCGTCATCCGCCCGATTGTCCAGAACCTCGGCCGCCAGGCGCTCGCCGATCTTTCGCCCGGTGGCCAGCGCCCGCGCGTCAAGATCGGCCACCAGCGCCTGCGCCGCGGCGAAGGAGCGTTCCATCCGACCCACAAGATAGGTGATCATCCGCGGCGGGACCACCAGTTGCCGGTCGGCGAAGAGCTTTACCAGAACCGCGGCAAGCAGCGTGTCGTCAGGCGGTTCGAGCGTGGCGGTCAGGGTTCCTTCCATCCGGCTTTTCAGGTCGGGCAGGGCGAGGGGCCAGCGGTTCGGCGCGCTGCGTGCCGTCAGCAGCAG
>JBAVQZ010000054.1:0-1528 GCA_049694515.1 Paracoccaceae bacterium
CCTCCGCGGCCCGGCGCGGCGCAAGGCCCAGCAGCAGAACGGCGGGACCGTCGATGCCGTCCAGGCTGTCGGGCAGCGTGGCGAGGTCGGCGGCGATCACGCGGCTGTCGGCACGCGAGGCGTTCTCGACGACACTTACCGGCGTCGCCGGGTCCGCGCCGTGCATCATCAGCCGGCCCTGCAGAAACCGCGCGCTGCGCTTGCCCATGTAGATCGCGGCGACCTCACCGGGACGCGCCAGCGCGCGCCAGTCATGCTCGGCAAAGCCCTTCACGTCATGCCCTGTCAGCAGCCGGACCGAGCCGTTTCGATGGCGCTTGGTGAAGGACTGGCCGATCTGCGCAACGGCGGCGGTGGCGGCGGTGATGCCGGGGATGATGCGCCATTCGACGCCGGCCGCGCCAAGCGCGTCCAGTTCTTCGTCGAGGCGGCCGAAAACCCCCGGATCGCCGGATTTCAGCCGCACGACATGGGCGCCCCGCCTGGCGTGCTCGACGATCAGCGCGTTTATCTCGTCCTGGCCCATCGCCGGGCCGAAGCCGGTCTTTCCGGCCTCGATCAGCAGCGCCTCGCGCCGGGCAAGCTCCAGGATCTCGGGCGCGACCAGACGGTCGTGGATCACCACGTCTGCGGCGTCCAGCGCCTTGCGGGCCTTGAGCGTCAGCAATTCGGGATCGCCCGGACCTGCGCCGACCAGATCGACCCGGCCGGGGCGCTGGCCTTGCGAAAGGTGATGCTCCAGAAGCGCCGACAGCGCCGCAGGTAAACCGGCCGCGCCGCTTTCCTCGGCGGCCTTGGGGCCGGCGCCGAAATAATAGTCGGCCCAGAAGGCCCGCCGCGCGCGTCCCGGCGCCAGACGCTCGACAAGCGGGCGGAACCCCTTGCCTGCGCGTGCGAGCATCCCCAGCATGGGCGAAAGCCGCTCTTCCAGCTCGGCCTTGATTGCGCGTGCCAGAACCGGGGCGGCGCCCTCGGTGCCGATGGCCACGGTCACCGGGTCGCGGTCCACGATCGCCGGGGTGATGAAGGCGCTGTCGGCCAGGTTGTCCACGATGTTGGTCAGCACACCTGCCGCCGCGCCGAGTTTGGCAACCCCGGCGTCCCGGGCTTCATCCTCGTGCGCGGCGTAAAGCAGCGCCGCGCCGGTCACGTCCTGAACGGTCAGGTCGCGGTCAAACAGGCGCAGGCGCCCCTCGGCCGCCCAGGCGCGGATCTCGGGCGCGGCGTCCACCGCGAACACCTCGATCCGGGCCTCGGTCTTGAGGATCAGGCGCAGCTTTGCGATCGCCGCCTCTCTGCCCCCGGAAACGAGGATCCGGCGCTCCTTGACGGCGAGGAAGATGGGGAAATGCTTCATCGTGCTCCGACTCCATTTCGTCGAAGCCAAAATAGGCGATTTTCCCTGTAAATGGCTATATGCCTAGGAAAACAAGAACTTTTTACGTTGACCCGCCTCAGCCGCAGGCAAGTTTCCCGTTTTCGCGCCACCCGGCACTACGGCGTCCCCGCCCGTGGCGCCGAGCGGGCC
>JBAVQZ010000055.1:0-1515 GCA_049694515.1 Paracoccaceae bacterium
GATGAACAGCGGCTCGGACCGCCCGCCCTCGGCCCCTTGCGCGACCAGCAGAACCATCCCGCAGACGCCGAAGCCGACACCGAAGAGCTTCGCCGCGGTGATCCGTTCGCCACCGGACCAGAGATGCGAGATCAGCACCACCGCCACCGGGGTCATCGCATTGGCGATGCCGGCGGTCGACGAGGTCACGTGCTGCTGCGCCAACGGCAGCAGGGCGAAGGGCGCGCCGTACTGGAACAGGCCGAAGGCCAGCACGCCGACGAGGCCGGCGCCGCGCAACTCCACGCGGCGGCCAGTGCCCAGCACCCAGACCCAGCATCCCAGCGCGCCAAGCCCGACACGCAGCGCCGAGACGGTGAGCGGCCCGTAGGCACCGACGAGAATTTCGTTGAAACCGAAGGACGCGCCGAAAGCGGCGCCCAGAATGACGAGGATCAACCATTGGCCGAATGACATCGCGGTGTTCTCCTTTCCGATGATCTCCGGGCGACCCTTCGGCGGGCCGTCTCCCGGCGCCGCCTAGATGACGCCAGGCGGTTGCAATCAGATGTCGCGATCGCCGGCCCGGCGTTTCGATTGTTTCCGGCGCGTCGGTATCCCGGCCTGCCGCGCGGGACATGCCCGGCGCGCCTTGTCGACCCGCCCGAACATGGCGTCGCTGGCGATTGGTCTGGCAGCGTCTGCGCGAATCCGCGTCCGCGGGACGCGAACGCTGTTGCGGCTGCCGCGGGCGCGAAAATGGTCTATCTTGAAACCGAACACCGCAACGGAGGACGACATGAGCTGGAACCCCGCACTCGACCCCGGCTGCCCCGACGAAATCAGCGCCGACGCCATCGAGACACTGATCATCCCCCGCGCGCGGGACCTCGGCGGATTCGAGGTCCGCCGGGCGCTTCCGGCGCCGCAGCGCCAGATGGTCGGCCCCTTCATCTTTTTCGACCAGGCCGGCCCGGCGGAGTTCCTCACCGGGCAGGGGGTCGACGTGCGCCCGCACCCGCATATCGGGCTGGGCACCGTGACCTATCTCTACCAGGGCGATTTCCACCACCGCGACAGTCTCGGAACGGATCAGGTCATCCGCCCCGGCGCGCTGAACTGGATGGTCGCGGGCAAGGGGGTGACGCATTCCGAACGCACTTCGTCGGAGGCCCGCAGCGGTCCGCATTCTTTGTTCGGTATCCAGACCTGGATGGCCCTGCCGGAAGATCACGAGGACATGGAGCCGATCTTCGAGCATCACGGCAAGGACAGCCTGCCGGAGATCGAATCCAATGGAGTCCGTGCCAGGCTGATCCTCGGCAACGCCTATGGGGAGAGCGCACCGGCGACGCTGTTTTCCCAGACCTTCTATCTGGATGTCATGCTCGAACCGGGCGCCCGCTTCCCGCTGCCGGACGATCACGAGGATCGCGGCCTCTATGTCTCGCAGGGCTGCGTCACCGTCGCCGGCCAGGAATTCGAGGCCGGCCGGATGATGGTGTTCCGCCCCGGCGACCGGATCACGGTCGCGGC
>JBAVQZ010000056.1:0-1609 GCA_049694515.1 Paracoccaceae bacterium
CTGCCCAACCACGCGCCGCTGGTGGTGGCCGAGCAGTTCGGCACGCTGGCCACGCTTCATCCTGGCCGGATCGACCTTGGCCTGGGCCGCGCGCCGGGCACCGACATGGAAACCGCCCGCGCCCTGCGGCGCGGCATGTCGCAGGGCGATACCTTCCCGCAGGACGTGCAGGAACTGATCGGCTATCTGGGCGACGCCGACCCGAGCGCGCGCGTGCGCGCTGTGCCGGGAACGGGCACGCATGTGCCGGTCTGGATCCTCGGCTCCAGCCTTTACGGCGCGGAGCTCGCGGCGCATCTGGGGCTGCCCTACGCCTTCGCCTCGCATTTCGCGCCCGCCGCGCTGGAGCAGGCATTCGAGGTCTATCGCCGCGGCTTCCGCCCCTCGGCGCAGCTGGACAGGCCGCACGCGATGATGGCGATCAACGTGTTCGCCGCCGACACCGACGCCGAGGGCGCGCGGCTGAAAAGCTCGATGCAGCAGGCCTTCGCCAATCTGCGGCTGGGCCGCCCCGGCCCCCTGCCCCGCCCGGTCGAAGATATCGCGGCGGTATTGCCGCCCGAGGTCATGGACGGTGTCGAACAGGCGCTGTCGGTCTCGGCCACCGGTGCGCCGGACAGCGTGCGGGCTCAGCTCGCGGCACTGATTTCGCGCATCCGTCCCGACGAGGTGATCCTCAGCGGGCAGATCCACGACCACGCCGCGCGGCTGAAATCCTTCCGCATCGCCGCCGAGGCGATGGGACAGCTCAACGCCGAGGCAGCCTGAGGCACGTATTTCCCTTGCCCGGTCCGGTGCCGCGGGCGACAAGGGCGGAAACCGGCGAGGGGGGAACGGCCATGTACAAGGTAATCGGGAATGTCAAAAGCCGCACGTTTCGGGTGCTCTGGGCGCTGGAAGAACTTGAACAGCCCTATACCCACGTCCCGGCGCCGCCCCGTTCGGAGGACGTGATCGCCATAAATCCCGCGGGCAAGGTGCCGGTGCTGATCGTGGACGGAACGGCGATCACCGATTCGACCGCGATCCTGACCTTCCTGGCCGACCGGCACGGCAAGCTCACCTTCCCCGCAGGCACGATCGACCGCGCGCGGCAGGACAGCCTGACGCATTTCCTGCTGGACGAGTTCGACGCGCTGCTCTGGACAGCCGCTCGGCACAGCTTCATCCTGCCCGAGAAGCTGCGCTGTCCTGACGTGAAGGACAGCCTGAAATGGGAATTCGCCGGCAGCCAGAAAACGCTCGTCGGGCGCATGGGCGACGGCCCCTTCCTGATGGGCGAGCGGATGACCGTGCCCGACATCGTACTGACTCATTGCCTGAACTGGGCGCAGGCGGCGAAATTCCCGCTGGAGCAGCCGCGGCTGAAGGACTATGCCGCGCGCCTCTCCGCGCGCCCGGCCTTCCGTCGCGCGGGGCAGGAACAGGTCGCCGGTCAGTAGCGCGCCGCCGCCTGCCCCGCCCAAAGCCCGGCGGCCAGACAACCGGTCATCAGATAGCCGCCGGTCGGGGCCTCCCAGTCCAGCATTTCGCCCGCGCAGAACACGCCCGGCAGCGCGCGCAGCATCAGGCTGTCGTCCAGCGCGTCCCAGGCGACGCCGCCCGCGGT
>JBAVQZ010000057.1:0-4006 GCA_049694515.1 Paracoccaceae bacterium
GCATGGCCCATGCCCGCGGGCTGATCCTTGCCGGCTCGGCGGCGGGCATTGCCGCGGCGTTCAACACGCCCCTGGCCGGGATCGTCTTCGCCATCGAGGAGATGAGCCGCAGCTATCAGGCCCGCACCAACGGCGTGGTGCTGTCGGCGGTGATCATCGCCGGGGTGGCCTCGCTCGGCATCGTCGGGAACTACACCTATTTCGGCGTGACCGAGGCCACTGCGGCCTTTCCCGGCGACTGGCCGCTGGTGCTGACCGCCGGCATCGTGGGCGGTGCGCTGGGCGCGGGGTTCAGCCACTTCACGCTGGTGCTGACCCGCCGCATCCGCCGCTGGCGCCGGTTCCAGCCCAGATGGCGCGTGGTCGTGGTCGCCGCATCGGCGGGCATCCTTGTCGCCGTCATCGGTATCGCGACCGGCGGGCTGACCTTCGGCACCGGATACGACCAGGCGCGCAGCGCGGTGGAGGGCACCAGCCTGCCGGCCACGTTCTTCGTAGCGAAATTCGTGGCCAGCCTCGCCTCCACCCTGTCGGGGATTCCCGGCGGGCTATTCGCCCCGTCGCTTGCGGTCGGCGCGGGCCTCGGCAGCACGCTGGGCGTGATCTTCGGCGCCAATATCAGCCTGGCGGCCGTGCTGGGCATGGCGGGGTATTTCGCCGGCGTCGTCCAGGCGCCGATGACGGCCTTCGTGATCATCGTCGAGATGACGGGCAATCACGACAATGTCGTGCCGGTCATGGCCGCGTCGATGCTGGGCTACGGAACCGCGCGCCTGATCACGCCCGAGCCGCTTTACCACGCGCTGTCGCGGCTTTTCATCGCCGACGCGCTGCGCCGGCGCCGCGCTGCCACCGCTGCCTCGGGCGGGCAGGCCTGAGGTCGCGCCCTAGTCCAGCGTTACTTCCTGATGCAGCTCGGGGCAAAGCGTCGCGACATTACGCGTTGCAAGGGCCTTCGCCATGGCCGCCATCCCCTTTTCGGCATCGCCATGGACAAGAAAGGTCTTGTGCGGCGTGCCGGTGTGGCCGTGCCATGCCAGCAATTCGTCCTGATCGGCATGGGCAGAGAACCCGTTGATCGTGTGGATGCTTGCCTTCACCGCGATCCGCTCGCCATAGAGGTTGACCGAGCGCGCGCCGTCCACGATCCTCCGGGCGAGCGTCCCCTCGGCGGCGAAGCCGACGAACACGACGCTGGAGTCGTCGCGCCATAGATTGTGCTTCAGGTGATGGATCACTCGCCCGCCGGTACACATTCCCGACCCCGCCAAGATTACCGCGCCGCCCTTGATCCGGTTGATCTCTTTCGACTCGGCAACCTCGCGTGTGAAGCGCAGGCGGGGCAGGCCGAACGGGTCGCGCTTCCCCGACATCAGCGCCTCGCGGAAGTCGGGGCGGAAGGCATCGGGGTAGTGGCGGAAGATCTCGGTTGCCGAGACGGCCATGGGCGAGTCCAGGAAAACCGGCAGGTCGGGCGGCAATTCGTGCCGCTCGGCGCCCTGCGATAGCGCGAACAGGATCTCCTGCGCGCGCTCCATCGCGAAGGTCGGAATCACGACATTGCCGCCCCGGGCAAGGGTCCGGCGCACCGAGTCAAGAAGCTCGGCCTGCGAGTCATTGAAATTCCGGTGGTCTCGGTCGCCATAGGTGGTTTCCATCACCACGTAATCGGCCTCGGGCGGCGGCGTCGGATCGGGCAGGACAGGCCGGCCCGAGTTGCCCAGATCGCCCGAGAAGACGATGCGCCTTTGCATTCCCGCCTCGCTCAGGTCGAGGACCAACGCGGCCGAGCCCAGGATATGCCCCGCCTCGATGAAACGCACCTTCACGCCCTCGGCAAGGTCGATCGGGCTTTCGTATTGAGCGATCCGGCCAAAGAAATCCATCGCTCTCAGCGCGTCATTCAGCCCGAACAGCGGCGGCACGGGCCTCTTGCCCTGGCGTTGAAGCCGGCGTGACTGGTGTTTTGCGTCCTCCTCGTTGATATGGGCGGAGTCGAGCAGAACCAGCCGGGCCAGTTCCCGCGTCGCGGCGGTCGAGATGATCTCTCCCTTGAAACCGCGTTTGACCAGCAGTGGGATGCGGCCGCAATGGTCCAGATGCGCGTGGGTCAGCAGCAGGATGTCGATCTCGGACGGCTCGAACCCGAAGGCCTCGGCATTGACCTCGTCGGCGTGTTTCACGCCCTGGAAGATGCCGCAATCGACAAGGATGCGCGCGCCGCCGCACTCGATCAGATGGCACGATCCGGTCACCCCGCCGGCCGCCCCGTGAAAAGACAGTTTCATGGATTCACCTCTCCTGAACCTCGCGTGGTCAACCGAATATCGGGTTTCCACGGCCGCGATACCATTCCGCGATGTGATCGTGAATTTCCTCGGCCGTTTCGGCATGGCGGAACAGGCCCGTATCCTCCGGCGCGATCACGCCCTCCTCCACGAGGAAATCGAAATCCACGGCGCGCGACCAGAAGGACCGGCCGACAAGCACCACCGGCAGCGGCTCGATCTTGCGGGTCTGGATCAGCACCAGAGTCTCGAACAACTCGTCGAAGGTGCCATAGCCGCCGGGGAACGCCACCAGCGCGCGGGCGCGGTGCAGGAAATGCAGTTTGCGCAGCGCGAAATAGTGGAAGCGAAAGCACAGTCCGGGCGTGAGATAGGGGTTCGGGTATTGCTCATGCGGCAGGGTGATGTTCAGGCCCACGGATTTTGCCCCGGCATCCCATGCGCCGCGGTTTGCCGCCTCCATCAGCCCGGGGCCGCCGCCGGTCATGATCGCGATCCGCTCGCCGTGGGTGCTGTCGGTCGTTCGGCCGATCAGCCTCGCGAAATCGCGCGCGACGGTGTAGTACCGGCTTTTCTCGACGACCCGCCCTGCGATCTTTTCAGTGCGGCGCAGGGCGGCATCATCGGGATTTTCGGCCAGCTTGCGGCGGCATTCGTCCAGCTTGCGCCGGGCCGCGGCGGGCTCGGGGATGCGGGTGCCGCCGAACACGACGACCGTGTGACCGATGCCATGATCGGCAAGTCCCAGTTCGGGCTTGAGGTAGTCGAGCTGAAGCCGCGTGGCGCGCAGCGGATCGGTCTGGAGGAAGTCGGTATCCTCGTCCGCCTGCCGGTAGGCCGGGCTGGCAAGAATGGCGCGAACACGCTGGGACGCTTCGGGATCGTCGGAAGGGTCCTTCGGCGTCTGCCAGGGAAGCGGGTCGTCCGGTGCGCTGCGCGGCGTATCAGTCATGAGCGGATCATGCCCCACATGCGCCGACGGGAAAAGCGCGATCCGCGCCGCCTCCGGTCCTCAGCTGCCGTAGAGCGTCGTCCAGCGGTCGATCAGCCGGACCTGCAGAAGCCGCGCGTGGTTCAGCCAGGCGTGTCCGCCGGGGGGGCGCTCGCGCTCGGCGCGGCGCAGCCCGTCGCGCCGGTCCTCGTCTGCCATATACATCGCGAAGGCCAGTTCGCGGCCATCCGCGCCTGTGACATAGCCGGTCAGCGCGCTGACGAAATTCAGCGTCCCGGTCTTGGCGCGGATCTTCACCCTGCTGTCGCGCAGCACGCGGCCCTGCGCGTCGCGCATCGGCACCTCTTTCAGGATCGGGCGCAGCGGACCGTCGGGCCCGACCTTCACCAACGCGCGGACCATGTCGGTCGCCGACACGCGCGAGGCGGGCTCCAGACCCGAATGATCCACCAGATCCGACTTGCGCCCGCCCAGCGCCGTGTCGAACCAGTCGGTCATCGTCTGCGCCGAAGCGGCGAGCGAGGATGGCGCCTGTCCGCGCGCGCGGCTGGCCGTCATGCCCACGACCTCGGCGGTCATGTTGGTGGAGTATTTCAGCATGTCCTGCAGGATGTCGCGCAGCTCGGGGCTGACATGCTGGGCCATTACCGTGCCTTGCGGCGGCCGATCGGCGGCCTCCGCCGCGTCCAGAACGATGCCATGTGCGCGGGCCAGCGTGCGAAACACGTCGGCGGCATAGGCGCCGGGGCGGCGCACCGGCAGCCAG
>JBAVQZ010000058.1:0-2365 GCA_049694515.1 Paracoccaceae bacterium
GCACGGACGGCGGCGCGCCAGCTGGGCCAGCCTTCGCGCGCCATCAACGCGGGGTCGATCCACTCTGGCAGGTTCGGTGCGCGGTCCAGCGCCGAGGCGACGGCCTTGGCCACCAGTTTCTGCGTGATCCCGGCGGTCAGCGGATAGACCGGTTCATAATCGGGAATCGCCCCGGCCTCATCGGGGCGCAGGATGTGGTCGGGATGAACCATCTGCGCGACCCCGTCGAACAGCTCGATCCGGCCCGAAATCACGCGCCGCTGGCCGCTGGGAAGCTGCTTCTGCAAATACGGGCCGTTGCCGTGAAAGAAAACAAGCTGAAAGCCTGTCTCGGCGTCCTGCACCTGCACGCGATAGGGGCGGCCCTTGCTGCGCGGCGGCTGATGCGCGCCCACCTCAACCTCGACCGTTGCCACGTCGCCCGGCGTCACCTCGCGGATCGAGGCACGGCGGGTCCGGTCGACGCCGGAATAGGGCAGCAGGAACAACAGGTCGCGCGGCTTTTCCACCTCCATCTGCGCGAACAGCTTGGCGGTCTTGGGGCCGACGCCCTCCAGCCCCTCCAGATCCGCGAACAGCGGGAACAGGATATCGGGACGTCCGCTCATGCGTCCCCGATGAGGCTTAGCCAGCCATCTTCGTCGATCATCTCGACGCCCAGCTTCTCGGCCTGCTTCGCCTTCGATCCCGCGCCGGGCCCGGCCACCACCAGATCGGTCTTCGCCGAAACCGAGCCCGAGACCTTTGCCCCCAGCGCCTCGGCCCGCGCCTTGGCCTCGGCCCGGGTCATCCTTTCAAGGCTGCCGGTGAAAACCACGGTTTTGCCCGCCACGGGGCTGTCCACTGCGCCGCGCGGAGCGGTTTCCGCGATGGAAAGATGCGTCACCAGCCGGTCGATCGACTCGCGCTCGGCCTCCTGGTGGAAGGTGGTCACAAGCGATGTCGCCATCACCGGGCCGACCCCGTCGATTCCGGTCAGCCGCTCCCACTCCGCGCCCTCGCCCACGGTGGCGTTCGACATCGCGCCGCGGAAATTTTCCCAGCTGACATAGAACCGCGCCAGCAGGTCGGCCGCGCTTTCGCCGACATGGCGGATGCCAAGCGCGAAGATCAGCCGGTCGAGTGGGATTTGTCGCTTTTGTTCAATCGCTTCGAAAAGGTTCTTCGCGCTTTTTTCACCCCAGCCCTCGCGGTTTTTCAACTGCTGCATGCCGCTGCCAAAGCGCTCTTGCAGGGTGAAGATGTCCGCCGGTTCGCGGATCCAGCCGTCGCGGTAGAACTGCTCTACCTGTTTCGCCCCCAGACCCTCGATATCGAAGGCGGCGCGGGAAACGAAATGCTTAAGCTTTTCAACAGCCTGCGCCGGACAGATCAGGCCTCCGGTGCAGCGGCGCACGGCGTCGCCCTCCTCGCGGATCGCCTCGGACCCGCATTCGGGGCAGACCGTGGGGAAGTCATAGGGACGCGCATCGTCGGGCCGCTTCGACAGGTCCACGTCCGCAATCTTGGGGATCACGTCGCCCGCGCGATAGACCTGCACCCAATCGCCTTCGCGGATGTCCTTCCCGCCGCGGATCGGGTTGCCCTTCGCGTCGCGCCCGGCGATGTAATCCTCGTTGTGCAGGGTCGCGTTCGACACGACCACACCGCCCACCGTGACCGGGTGCAGCCGCGCCACGGGGCTGAGCGCGCCGGTGCGGCCGACCTGGATCTCGATTCTATCCAGCCGCGTCCAGGCCAGCTCGGCCGGGAACTTGTGTGCGATGGCCCAGCGGGGCGTGGTCGAGCGGAAACCCAGCCGCGCCTGAAGCGAAAGGTCGTTGACCTTGTAGACGACGCCGTCGATGTCATAGCCCAGCGTGGCGCGCTGTTCCTCGATCTCGGCGTAATGCGTCAGCATCTCATCGGGGCCGTCGCAGAGCGCGGTCAGCGGGTTCGTCGGAAAGCCCAGCTTGCCCAGCCGGCCGATGGCCCCCTTCTGCGTCTCGGCAAGGGCGTCCGACAGCTCGCCCCAGCCATAAGCGAAGAAGCGCAACGGACGCTCCCGCGTGATAGACGGGTCGAGCTGGCGCAGCGAGCCGGCGGCGGCATTGCGTGGATTGGCGAAGGTTTTGTCGCCGCGCGCAGCCTGGCGATCATTCAATGCCGCGAAATCGTCATGCGCCATATACACTTCGCCCCGCACCTCCAGGATGTCGGGCGCGCCGTCAAGCCTGACCGGAATCTCGCTGATCGTGCGGGCATTTGCAGTGACGTTCTCACCCGTCTCGCCATCGCCCCGCGTGGCGGCCTGCACCAGCGCGCCGCCCTCGTAGCGCAGCGACAGCGACAGCCCGTCGATCTTGGGTTCGGCGGTGTAGGTCAG
>JBAVQZ010000059.1:0-12501 GCA_049694515.1 Paracoccaceae bacterium
CCCTGAAATTCTCGCCCGAGATCCGCTTTGCCATCGACGAGACCTTCGACCGGATGGACGAAACACGCCGCCTGTTCGCGCAGGAGGATGTGCGGCGCGACATCGAGGGCGGCGGGGATGACGCGGATTAAGCGGATGATCGCCCCGCTTCTACTTGCGCTCGCGCTTCCGGCGGCTGCAAAGGCCGCCTGCCATCCGATGTCGCATGACGGCATCCCCTATACGGTCTGCGCGGTAGACCCGGCCGCCGAGGATCTGCGGCTGTTCCGGCTGGACGCGGCGGGGCGGGTGCTGGGCAGCTTCCAGCGTTTGCAGGACATGGTGGAAGACGAGGGGCGTGCGCTGACATTTGCGATGAACGCGGGGATGTATCACCAGGACCGCTCGGCCGTGGGGCTTTATGTCGAGGACGGGGTCGAACAGCACCGCACCATCGCCTCGGACGGCCCCGGCAATTTCGGCCTGCTGCCCAACGGGGTGCTTTGCCTCACCGACGGCGCGGCGCGGGTGATCGAGACGCAGACCTATCTTGCCGAGGCGCCGGAGTGCCGCGATGCCACGCAATCCGGCCCGATGCTGGTGATCGACGGGGCTCTGCATCCACGCTTCCTGCCCGACAGCACGTCGCGCCATATCCGCAACGGGGTCGGCGTCGGCGGGGACGGCATCGCCTATTTCGCGATCTCGGACGCGCCTGTCACCTTTCACGAATTCGCCCGTCTTTTCCGCGACGTGCTGCACACGCCCAACGCGCTTTATCTGGACGGCAATATCTCGCGCCTGTACGCGCCCGATCTGGGGCGCGCCGATGGCGGCTTTCCGATGGGGCCGATCGTGGCCACCGTCGCCGATCCGCAGCGTTGACGCCGCCGCCACGCTTGGGTAGCAGGCGGGCTTCATAACCGAACAGGAGAGACTGGCATGGGCCGCAGCCGCAAGGGACGCGACATTTCGGGCTGGCTGGTGGTGGACAAGCCCGCCGGGCTGACGTCGAACGCCGTCGTGAACAAGGTGCGCTGGGCCTTCGGCGCGAAGAAGGCCGGTCATGCCGGTACGCTGGACCCCGAGGCGACCGGGGTATTGGCCGTGGCGCTGGGCGAGGCCACCAAGACCGTGCCATACGTCACGGATGCGCTGAAGGCCTATCGTTTCACCGTGCGGTTGGGGCAGGCGACAAACACCGACGATGCCGAGGGCGAGGTGACCGCGACCAGCGAGGCCCGCCCCTCGGACGACGAAATCCGCGCCGCGCTGCGGCAATTCACCGGCGACATTCTCCAGGTGCCGCCGCAATTCTCGGCAGTGAAGATCGAAGGCGAGCGCGCCTACAAGCGCGCCCGCGACGGCGAGGAGATGGAGATCGCCGCCCGGCCGCTTTACGTCGAGAGTCTTGAGATGGTTTCACGGCCCGATGCCGATCATGTCGCGCTTGAGATGGTCTGCGGCAAGGGCGGCTATGTGCGCGCCATCGCCCGCGATCTGGGCGAGGCGCTGGGCTGCCTGGGCCATGTCACGCGCCTGCGCCGTATATGGTCCGGTCCGTTCGATGCCGAGGACGGGATAGGCATGGACATTATCGAGGCGCTGGCAAAGACGCCCGAACTGGATGAGCATCTGCTGCCGCTGGAACTCGGCCTTGCCGATCTGCCCGAACTGCAATGCACCCCGGAAGGCGCGGCACGGCTGAGAAACGGCAATCCCGGCATGGTGCTGACCTCGGAGGCCGAGTATGGCGACGAGGCCTGGGCCTCGCTCGACGGGCGCGCCGTGGCGGTCGGTATCTACAAGGCGGGCGAGCTTCATCCGAGCCGGGTGTTCAATAGCTGATCCGGCCGCGGCCCGCACGTCCGCGGCGGCATGGAACCAACTCCCCTCTTGCGCGTTGACCTTGATATTTCTGCGGATTTTTCGCGCAGGCGATATTGGATTCGGCTATCGGGAGGCGACCATGGTCAAGACCATCGGAAACCCGCTGTCCTGGGGGGCCAAGGCGTTCGGCGCCACCGCCAGGTATCTGACATTCGAGACCGAGCATATCGGCGGTGGGCGGGTGAAAACCCCGCCCGAGGTCCGGTCGATCGGCCTGAGTGACATCTCCCACGCCTTGCGAAAGGGTGTCGAGGACTTCACCACTTTCCGAAGTGACGTGATCTTCATCGTATTCCTCTATCCGATCATCGGTCTTTGCATGGCGTGGCTCGCCTTCAATGCCAATCTGGTGCATTACGTCTTTCCCCTGGCCGCCGGGTTCGCACTGGTCGGTCCGCTTGCCGCGATCGGCTTGTTCGAGATGAGCAGGCGGCGCGAAATGGGACGAGAGACGGGCTGGTCCCATGTTCTCGGCGTTCTTCACTCACCCTCCATCGGGCCGATTGTCGTGATGGGCGTCTACCTTCTGCTTCTCTTCGTGATCTGGATGGCCGCCGCCAACTACATCCATTCCATGACCATGGGGCCGGAGCCGGCCGCCACGCCGATGGCCTTTCTGCATGACATGTTCGCGACGCGCGGCGGATGGGCGATGATCGCGATCCAGATCCCGGTCGGCTTCGTCTTCGCGGCCGTGGTGCTGGTGATCAGCGTCGTGTCCTTCCCGCTGATGCTGGAGCACGATATCGGCTTGCCAATGGCAGTGGTGACGTCGGTGCGCGTGGCGCGCAGGAATCCGGTCACCATCGCGGCCTGGGGCCTGATCGTCGCGGTCGGCCTTGCGCTGGGATCCCTGCCGCTTTTCCTGGGGCTGATCGTGGTGATGCCGATATTGGGCCACGCCAACTGGCATCTCTACCGGCGCGCCGTTGTCGTGAAATAAGCGTCGGCTCTGCCGCACCCCTTGCGAAATTCCGTGCCGCGGGCCAGAAGGCCGAGCATGATCACCCGTACGCATCTCAAGGGCGACGCCGCCTCGACCGCCGTCTATTCCGATTGCGAGCGGTATCGCTACAGCCTGACGCGGATCTGGGCCCCGGCGGGGCGTAAGGCGCTTTTCGTGATGCTCAACCCCTCCACCGCGACCGAAGTGCAGAACGACCCCACCGTGGAGCGCTGCGAGCGGCGTGCGCGGGCGCTGGGCTTCGGCGCGTTCCGGGTCACCAATATCTTCGCCTGGCGCGACACCGATCCAAGGAAGATGCGCGCGGCGGAGGATCCTGTCGGCCCCGCGAATGACGCTGCGATCCTGGAGGGCGCGCCCTGGGCGGACCAGATCATCTGCGCCTGGGGAACGCATGGCGCGCATCTTGGGCGCGGCCCGGCGGTCGAGGCACTGCTACGCGGAACCGGGCTGCCGCTGCACCACCTCGGGCTCACGCAGGCGGGGCATCCGAAGCACCCGCTTTATATCTCTTACGCGCGACGGCCGGAGCGCTGGACCTGAACCCGTCCTGCGCCTAACCTGCCGGGAAAAGAGGCGCGTATGACATCCCCAATCCCAGGTTTCACGAAATCCCGCATCGCCACGAACGGCATCCATCTTTCGGTCCACCAAGGTGGTGAAGGCCCGCCGCTGATTCTGCTGCACGGCTATCCGCAGAACCATATGTGCTGGGTCAAGGTGGCCCCGAAACTGGCCGAGCGGTTCCACGTCATTATCCCCGATCTGCGCGGCTATGGCGAAAGCGACGCGCCGCCCGACGACGCGGAACACCATGTCTATTCCAAACGCGAAATGGCAAAGGACGTCACCGGTTTGATGGATGCGCTGGGGCTGGAACGCGCCGCCATCCTGGGCCATGACCGGGGCGCGCGGGTGACCTATCGCCTGGCGCTGGACCATCCGGACCGCGTGACCCGGATCGGGATCATCGAGATCGTGCCGACCGGCGATTTCTGGGCGGCCTGGAACGCAGATCTGGCGCTTGCGGCCTATCACTGGACCTTCCTCGCCCAGCCCAGCCCGCTGCCCGAGCACATGATCGGCGCCGATCCGGTCGGCTATATCGACCACACGTTGCGAAGTTGGACGCTGGACAAGACGCTGGCGGCTTTCACCGCCGAGGCGCTTGCCGCCTACCGCCTGCAGGCAGGGGAGCCCGCGCGGATCGCGGCGATGTGCGCCGATTACCGTGCCGGGGCGACGATCGACCGGCGTCTGGACGAAGCGGATCGCAAAGCGGGCAAAAGGCTTTCCTGCCCGATGAAATTCCTCTGGGCTGAGACCGGGTTTCCGGCGCGCACCGGCGATCCGGCGGGGCTCTGGGCCGACTGGGCGCCGCAGCTCGAGGATGCATCCTGCCGGTCGGGCCATTTCGCGATGGAGGAAAACCCGGACGCCGTGCTGGCCGCCTTCCTGCCCTTTTTCGACGCCGGGTAGGCGCGATTAACCATCAATTAACCAGCGCCAGCGTTTTCAATGGGCTGCCGCACCCTGCCGCCTTATCCTGAAACTGGTGGGACATGTCCTTCGCCGATCAGGGCGGGGCACAGAAAGGGGTGCGAGTGATGTTTGGTTTTGCAGGATTGCTGGGGCTGTTGCTGGCCGGCACGGCGATCGATTTCTCGGGCGGGGACAGCGCGCCGGACGATCATGATGACACTGGCGATGGCGGATCGGACGATTCGGGCAGCGGCGCAGAGGGGATGGACACGGATGACGGCCCCGGTTCGATCCTCGATTTCCTGGGCGTCGGCGGGTCCGCGGGCGACGGGGCAGAGACCGGTTCGACGGCCGGTCCCGGCCCGGACGCGCCGCAGCCCGGCGAGGGCGCCGACCTTACCGGCGGCGCAGGCAATGACACGATCGAGGGCACTGACGGCGACGACACCATTGCCGCCGGCGGCGGTGACGACGTGGCCTATGGCGGCGTGGGGGCGGATGACATCAGCGGCGGTGCAGGCAATGATCTGGTTCTTGGCGCCGGCGGAAACGACACGCTTTCGGGCGACGAGGGAAACGACCGCCTTGAAGGCGATGCTGGCGCCGACAGCTTGCACGGTGGCGACGGTGACGACGCGCTCATGGGGCAGGCGGGTGCCGACCGCCTTGCCGGGGGCGGCGGCGACGACACCCTGATCGGCGGGCCGGGGAACGACAGGATGTCGGGGGGCGACGGGAATGACGGGCTGATGGGCTGCGTCGGCAATGACGTGTTGGAAGGCGGCAATGGCGCCGATGTGCTGAACGGCAATCGCGGTGACGACGTGATCCTTGGCGTGAACGCGGACCGGGATGCCGGCGCGCTGGTCGACGACGGTTCGCAGGACTACCTCAACGGCGGCGAGGGGCAGGACATCCTGTTGATCGGCGGCGAAGACAACGTGACCGGCGGAGACGGGGCCGATACCTTCACCCTCGGCGACTGGATCGAGGAGGGCGGCCCCGCGGTGATCGAGGACTACAACCCGGATGAGGACGCGCTGGTCGTGCTCTATGACGATACGGCGCATCCGGACCCGCAGCTTTCCATCGATGCGCCCGAGGACGGGTCAGGCGATGCGGTGCTGGCTCTGGACGGGATGCCTTTGGCCCATGTCGCGGGCGGGGCGGGGCTCGACGCCTCGCAGGTGTCGCTGGTGCCACAAAGCAGCATGGCGACCGCATTGGCCCAGGCGGCGTGACGGCGGGTCTTGGCGGGCGGCGCTTGCCGCACTAGGGTTTGGGTGCATGACAGATCCGACAGGAAAGACCCCGCCAGCGTGACCGACGAGGAAGCCGAAACAGATGACCTGCTGGCGGAACTTGCCGCTTTGCGGCGAGAGTTGGGCCGGCTGAACAACCACCGGTTCCTTAAGATCAACAGCTCCATCTGGCGGATGATGTGGTTCAATCTGCTGCGCGGGGTGGCGCTGGGTCTCGGCACGGTGATCGGCGCGACGATCGTGGTTTCGATCGCGGCGTATTTCCTGGCGCAGATAGATTTCATTCCGATCATCGGCACATGGGCCTCGGAAATCGCCAAGGCCATCCAGCCAGATCAGACGCCATAGCCCGCGCCCCCTTTTCATTTGTGCCGGAATCCCCTATACGCGCGCATCCGCCCGTTTCGGGACGGTGCAAAAACTCCATGGGCCCTGCTGGACGACATCCCGGCTTGCGCCTTCACCACTTTTAACAAGGAGACCCCGATGTCGATTACCGCTGAAGAAAAGACCCGCCTGGTCAAGGAATTCGCGACCAAGGAAGGCGACACCGGTTCGCCCGAGGTCCAGGTTGCGATCCTGACCTCGCGCATCTCGACGCTGACCGAACACTTCAAGACCCACAAGAAGGACAATCACTCCCGCCGTGGCCTCTTGATGATGGTGGCCCAGCGCCGGAAACTTCTGGATTACCTGAAAGGCAAGGAAGAGGCCCGCTATCAGGACCTCATCAAGCGCCTCGGCATCCGCCGGTAAGATCGAAGGACGCGCCCATCGTGGCGCGTCTTTTCACTCCCGGCCTCCGGTTCGGGATCTCTATCCGCAATCTGTCCGTTCGGGCCCAGGGGGACAGGCAGGGTAAACAGAAGATGGGCCACGGGGCATGCGGCCTCGTACGCAATCGGGGGAACGGGAGGGTCCCGCCCCCAGGATAGGAAACGAGATGTTCAACGTAACGACGAAATCTATGCAGTGGGGGGACGAGACCCTCACCCTTGAAACGGGCAAAGTCGCCCGCCAGGCTGACGGCTCGGTCATTGCGACGCTGGGCGAAACCAGCGTCATGGCCAACGTGACCTACGCCAAGGAACCCAAGCCGGGATTGGATTTTTTCCCGCTGACGGTTCACTACCAGGAAAAATACTACGCGGCCGGCAAGGTGCCCGGCGGCTTCTTCAAGCGCGAGGCGCGTCCGACCGAGAAGGAGACGCTGACCGCGCGTCTGATCGACCGGCCGATCCGCCCGCTTTTTGTGCCGGGGTTCAAGAACGAAACCCTCGTGATGTGCACCGTGCTGTCGCACGATCTGGTCAACGACCCGGACATGGTGGCGATGATCGCCGCGTCGGCCGCGCTGACGATTTCCGGCGCGCCCTTCATGGGACCGATCGCCGGCTGCCGCGTGGGCTATGCCGATGGCGAGTATGTGCTCAATCCCGATGTCGAGGACATGCAGGGCCTTCGCAACAATCCCGACCAACGTCTCGACTTGGTCGTCGCGGGCACCAAGGACGCGGTGATGATGGTGGAATCGGAGGCCTACGAGCTGTCCGAGGACGAGATGCTGGGCGCGGTGAACTTCGCGCATGAGCAGATTCAGCCGGTCATCGACCTGATCATCAGCCTGGCCGAGTCGGCGGCGAAAGAGCCGTTCGATTTCACCCCGCCGGATTACTCGGCGCTCTTCGAAAAAGTGAAAGCCGCGGGCGAGGACAAGATGCACGCCGCGTTCGCGATCACCGACAAGCAGGAACGAACCACGGCGATCTCCGCCGCCCGTGACGCGGTGAAAGAGACGCTGAGCGAGGAAGAGCTTGAAGATCCGAACCTGGGTTCGGCCTTCAAGAAGCTGGAAAGCGGCGTCCTGCGCGGGGACGTGGTGAAGAACGGCAAGCGGATCGACGGCCGCGCGCTGGACACGGTGCGCCCGATCGTGGCCGAGGCCGGGCTTCTGCCCCGCACGCACGGTTCGGCGCTGTTCACCCGCGGCGAGACGCAGGCGCTGGTCGTGACCACGCTGGGCACCGGCGATGACGAACAGATCATCGACGCGCTGCACGGCAATTTCCGGTCGAATTTCCTGCTGCACTACAACTTCCCGCCCTATTCGGTCGGCGAAGCGGGGCGTGTCGGCCCTCCGGGACGGCGCGAGATCGGCCACGGCAAGCTGGCCTGGCGCGCGCTGCAGGCGGTTCTGCCGGCGGCGACCGATTTCCCCTACACGATCCGCGTCGTGTCCGAGATCACCGAATCCAACGGGTCGTCGTCTATGGCGTCGGTCTGCGGCGGCTCTCTGTCGATGATGGATGCGGGTGTGCCGCTGAAGGCGCCGGTCGCCGGTGTCGCCATGGGCCTGATCCTGGAAGATGACGGCCAGTATGCGGTTCTGACCGACATCCTGGGCGACGAGGACCACCTCGGCGACATGGACTTCAAGGTTGCCGGCACCGAAAACGGGATCACCTCGCTGCAGATGGACATCAAGGTCGCGGGCATCACGCCCGAGATCATGGAGAAGGCCCTGGCCCAGGCCAAGGACGGCCGGATGCACATCCTGGGCGAGATGAACAAGGCGCTGTCCACGACCGGCGATTTCTCGATCCACGCGCCGCGCATCGAGACGATGACCGTGCCCACCGACAAGATCCGCGAAGTGATCGGCTCGGGTGGCAAGGTGATCCGCGAGATCGTCGAGGTCTCGGGCGCCAAGGTCGACATCAACGATGACGGCGTCATCAAGATCGCGTCGCCCAACGCCGACGCCATCCAGAAGGCCTATGACATGATCCACTCGATCGTGGCCGAGCCCGAGGAAGGCAAGATCTACAAGGGCAAGGTCGTGAAGATCGTCGATTTCGGTGCCTTCGTGAACTTCTTCGGCAAGCGCGACGGGCTGGTGCATGTAAGCCAGATCGAGAACCGCCGCCTGAACCACCCCTCCGATGTTCTGAAAGAGGGTCAGGAGGTCTGGGTCAAGCTGCTGGGCTTCGACGATCGCGGCAAGGTCCGCCTGTCGATGAAGATGATCGACCAGGAGACCGGCGAAGAGATGACGAAAGAGGACGCGGAGGGCTGATCGCCTTTCCTGTTCAGACCAAAATCAAAAAAGCGGGCCCGCGAGACATCCTCGCGGGCCCCTTGCATTCCGGCCCGATCAGATCATCCGGATCACGTCCTTGTCGATCGAAAGCATATAGCCGCGCCGGGCAATGTTCCTGACCAGAAGCTCGCTGACCATCTGGTTCCCCAGCGAATCGCGCAGCCGCTTGATGCGGGTGGCGCCGGCGGATTCGTCGCAATCCACCGCCGAGCGGCCGGAAATCACCGCCTCGATCTCGGCCCCCGACAGCACGTCGTCGTCCATCCGCGCCTCCGCCAGCACGGCCAGCGTCTCGATCGCCGCCTCTGTCAACTTGAACTCCATGTTGTTCAGCAGCACAGTATTCTCGGCCCGGCTGATCAGCAGCGAGGAGACCTGAAGCCCCTTGCGCTCGATCTCGTTCATGCGGCGGTTCAGGTTGATGATGGTGACAAGAAACACCAGGGCCGCGACCAGCAGGGCCGTGGCGAACACCAGCAGCACGAAGATCACCATGCGGTAGGATGTCAGAACGTCCGAGAACGCCGTGCCGGACTGCGCCAGGATTTCCAGCAGCTTGATTTCCGCGCCCGAGGTCAGATCGTCATTCTGTACGAAGATCTGTTCGACCCGCGCGTTGAACGCATTGGCGTCGGGAAGGTTCAGAAACAGCAGGATGGAGGCCGCCAGCAGGATCAGGACGATCGCGGCAATGCCCAGCGGCACTACCTGCGTGCCAAGGCGTCGCGGCTCAGTAGCGGAGGTAGTACTGTCCGGCACTCTCTTTCCTTTCCGCCAGCCCGTCCTGCCCGAAGATCGACATGACATTCAGCAGCTGCCAACCATCGCGCGAGATGCGCTTCTTGATGACGCCGGCGGCGGCGCCGCGGTCCGAACAGGCGTTGTCGGGCAGCTTGATCACCCCGTAGTGCAGGCGCAGCGGGTTGTTCTGCTTGGCCTTGTAATCGGCATAGCAGGCGGCGGAGGCAGGCAGCGCCGTCAGAAGTACGAGGGCCAGCCCGAAGGGCAAGAGGATGCGGTTTTTCATGCCATTACATTGGGTCAGCCGCCGCCGACAATCAATAACAACCGCGATGCGGCGTGTTGTTATCGGATAGCAGACGGCCGTGATTGCCTGTCCGGGCGGCATGGGGGGATGGTCAGTCCATCGCTCTTGCCGCGGGAAAAGTCCCGCAGCCGAACCCCGGAAAGGATAGTCACATGACCAGGTATTTCACCGCTGCGGTGCTTTCGGCCGCCCTCGCCATCTCGGGCCTCAGCGCGGCGCCCGCGCGGGCCGACGCCAGCAGCGACAGGGCCGCCAAGCTGATTCTGGGCGCAATCGCACTTTACGGCGTTGCGCGGTCTATCGACAATAACGGCAATCGCTCCGTAACCGTGCAGCGCTACGGCTATGACCAGAACAATCGGTACCATCAGAACAATCGCTACGACCAGCACAGTCGCGACCGCGACCGGTACGAGCGGGAGCATCGCTATGACCATGGGCGCCGGAACGTGCTGCCGTCGCAATGTCTGACGGTGGACCGCATGCATCGCGGGGCGCGCAATGTCATCGCGCAGCGATGCCTCAGCCGTTTCGGCTATCGCACCCGGTTGCCGCGCGGCTGCTCGGTGGATTTTCGCGACCGCAATGGCCGTGACGAAGCCTATGACGCGGCCTGCCTTCTGCGCAATGGCTATGTGATCGGAAGCCTGCGCCGCTGAAGGCCGGGGCCGTCCTTCCCCCCCGGGGCGGCCCCATTGGCTCAATACCGCCCGTTCGCCCGCATCAGCCGGTCGCAGCGGGCCTGCGCGTCGCGAAGGGCGGCGCGCGGCTTCTTGTTTCGCAGCATCATCATGTGGATCTCTTCGCCAAGGATCCGCACCAAGTCATTCAGTTCGGCCACCGCGGGACGCACCCAGGCCTGGAGCTGGCCGGCCCGCGCCATGCGGTCCACGATCGGGATGATCGGGCGGCCATGCGCCACGGCGGGGTCGTTGCACACGCTGAAGCGCGAACTGACCATGCTGCCGTTCTCGATGTAAAGCTTCGTCGCCTCGGCCGACGTCAGCGCCCGCACCGCGCGCCGGGTTGCCGGCAGCCGGTAGGGGTGCAGGTTCGCGGGCACGCAGAGGTTCCAGCCGCCCAGCGGCGCAATCCGGGCGCGGCCCTGGGCCGCCGGGTGCGGGCAATACCCGGTATTGCCATGCGCGGGCGAGGCCGGTTCGGTCTCGAAGATGGGCATGATCTGGGTGTAGCAATAGGCCATCGCGGCGTGCCCTTCGGCATAGCATTGCGCGCGCTCGAACCACGACATCTGCAGCACGTTGTCGGGAGAGAAGGCCAGCAGCTCGACAAGAAACTCGGCGGTCCGCTGCGCCGCCGCACTGTCCAGCATCGGGCGAAAATTTCCGGGCGCCATGTCGCGGTCGCTGAAGCCGTCGCCGGCGGCGGGAAGGTCAAGCACGGGCTGGCCGAAATCGGCCATCAGCATCATGAAGGTCGTGCCCACCGGCGTGCCGCGCGCACCGTTCCAGCAGATTCCGCTGATCCCCTCGGCCGGATTGTGCAGGCGACGGGCGCAGTCGAGCATCTCTTCGGGCGTCTCGGGCGGGGGGAGGCCGGCCCTTGCGAATATGTCGCTGCGGTAGATCAGAAGCTCCGGCGTGGTCTGAACCGGCAGGCCATAGAGATCATTGCCCCGTTGAACGGTCGAGAGGGCCTCGGGGTGGAAGTCGCGGATGTCCGGCGCGCCGGGGGCCGAGAGATCCTCGATCGGCTGGACGATGCCCCTGTCGATAAGTTCAGCCATCCAGCACAGGTCGCAGGTGACGATATCGAAGCGCGATGCCGGGCGCGCAGCGTTGTCGAGGATCTCGCGGTGCAGCCGGTCGATACTCAGCGCCCGCACTTCGATCTCGACGCCGAAATGCATCTGGAACTGCTGCTTGACCTTCTGCATCGCCATGAAGGCCGGATCGGCGTGCAGCAGGATGCGCAGCCCGTCCTTCAGCGCGAGTTTCTCCTCCATCACCGGCAACGGCGGGATGATCGACGCCGACAGATAGGATGCGCCGAAGAAATAATCGGTGTCGCTCGACAGGCCGAAGGCCGTTCCGACCACCGCCTTCATCCGCCGCGCGTAGTCCAGCCACTGACGGATCAGCTTGGGGCTGGGGTGCAACGAAAAGGTCTTGCCGGAACGAGTGCGGGGGCGCCGGGTGATCAGCCCGTCCGCGATCATCGACTCGATCGCCCGGTGCGCGGTGCCGCGCGGAAGGCCCGAGGCGGAGATCAGCGACGACGGCGTCTCCAGCCGCCCGCGCAGGTGGCTGCGCATCAGGTGCAGTGTGATCTGCACTTCGCGGCCCAGCGTGACCTGGTCCAGGCTTTCCTCGGTCTCCCGCAGGAATTTCGACAGGAACTCGAGGAATCGGTCGAGCTCATGGCTGGACATTTCGGTGAACAGTTGGCCCGACAGAACCTCTGTCGTGCGCCTGTGTTCCAGTTTGGTCATTTCCGGCCTCCGGATCGGGCAGTCATTTCCGCGACTTGATCCAGCTAATCACGTGCCGCCCCGCCGATCACCGTACAAGATTTCCAATCTGGACACTTTCGACTTTGTCCGGATCCGGTTTCTGGGCTGATCTGATGTCAGACCAAGTTCGGCATGGCAGGGACGCGTGATGTACAGATTTGCAATTCTGGGAACCGGACGGATCGGCGACATGCATGCGGGTCTCGTCGCGGCGCAGCCGGATGCCGGGGTCACCTGGTGCTTCGACGTCGATCAGGCGCGGGCCGACGCGACGGCGCGCAAGGTGGGCGCGCGGGCCTCGAC
>JBAVQZ010000060.1:0-3053 GCA_049694515.1 Paracoccaceae bacterium
GTTCGAGGCCCAGCAGGTCGTGTTCACGCCCAGCTCCTCGCGCAGGCGGCGCACAAGTGCAAACACCTGCCGGCCCGCTGTCGCCATCGCGCCCACCGGCATGACCAGCGGGTCGACCACGATGTCATGCGCGGGGATGCCGAAATCGGCGGCGCGCTCGACGATCTTCTTCGCAACCGCGAAGCGTACGTCGGGGTCTTCGGAGATGCCGGTGTCGTCGTTCGAGATCGCCACCACCGGCACGTTGTATTTCTTCACCAGCGGCAGCACCAGATCCAGCCGCTCCTCCTCGCCGGTGACCGAGTTCAGCAGCGGACGGCCATGCGCGGCGGCCAGCCCCGCCTCCAGCGCCGCGGGCACCGAGCTGTCGATGCACAGCGGCACGTCCACCAGCGCCTGCACCAGCTCGATCACCTTTGTCATCAGCGGCGGCTCGGTCTCGTTCGGGTTGGGGTTGGAGTTGTAGACCACCCCGGCATTGATATCGAGCACCATCGCCCCGCAGGCCACCTGCTCCAGCGCGTCCCTCTCGACGGTCGAGAAATCGCCCGCCTCCAGCTCGGCGGCCAGCTTCTTGCGGCCGGTCGGGTTGATGCGCTCGCCGATCACGCAGAACGGCTCGTCGAAGCCGATGGTGACGGTCTGGGTCTTGGACTCGACGATGGTGCGGGTCATGAGGGGTCCTTGTTATGCGGTTTGATCGGCAGGGCGGGTGGCGTCGCCGCCATGGGCGATGGCCCATTCGGCATTGGTCTTTATCCCGCCCAGCGGGAAGAAATGCACGCGCTCGATGTTGAAATCGGGATGCGCGGCCTTGTGCGCGGCAAGCTCGGTGACGAACTCGGTCGGCTCAAAAGGCATCACCAGCTTGGTCACGTCGCGCGCGCGTTTCTGCAGCACGCGCAGCGACGGACCGACGCCGCAGGCAATCGCGAACTTTATCAGCGTCTGCAGCTTGGCAGGGCCGGCCACGCCGATATGGATCGGCAGGCGGATGCCCTCGGCGCGCAGGCGGTCGGCCCAGGCGATTACCGGCTTCGCCTCGAAGCAGAACTGCGTGGCGATCGCCATCTCGGCGTCCGTGCGCTCGGCGAAGGCCTGCTTCCAGCGCAGCGCTTCCATGACCGCGCGGTCGCTGCCATCGGGGTCGATGTCGCGGTTGCCCTCGGGGTGGCCGGCGACATGCAGCCGCTCGAACCCGTCGAAAAGCCCTGTTTCCATCATCTGCATCGAGTTTTCGAACTCGCCCTGCGGCGCGGAGAGGCCACCGGCCAGCAGCAGCGCCTGGCGCACCCCGGCCTCGCCACGGTAGCGGGCGATCCAGTCCGCCAGCATCGCCTTGTCGCGGATGATGCGCGCCGGGAAATGCGGCATCACGTTGAACCCGTCGCGGGCCAGACGACGGGCGGTCGCGACCATGTCCTCGATGTCGGTGCCGTCGATATGGGCAATATAGACGCGCGTGCCCTCGGGCAGCAGGGCGCGGAAATCGTCGATCTTCTCGGCGGTGCGCGGCATCACTTCGATCGAGTAGTCGCGCAGCAGCGCCTCGACCTGCGGCGAAACCGGCCGCGCGGTGTCTTCGCGTCTCTTGAATTGAAGCAATGCCATAGCGGCCTCCATAAGCCTTCGTGGGGTCAGTCCCATCCGGAATTGGCAATCAGCGCCTTCAGCCGGTCATCGTCGTATTCGGCCTCGATCCGGTTTGCCTCGGCCCCGGCGATGTCCTCGGGCGCGCCATCGACCGGGTATGGGTCGGCCTTGCGCCATTCGGCCAGGTACGCGTCGGTCTCCCGCGCGCCCACCTGCATCGCACAGCGGTCGATGGCCTTCTCGAACCGTTCCGCCAGCACGCGCCGGGCCCCGCGCCGGCCCTTGCCGACGATCACCTGGGCCGGAATGTCGCGCCAGAAGACGATGGTCACGTCGGGCATCGCTGATTCCCCTGTTTCCGTTCCCCGCTTTTACGCTGCATATCTCGGTGTGCAGCGCCGGTTTTCGACATGACGACAGCATGATGCGACGTTCCGGAGCCACCAGGGGACCTGCGGCGTCTTGTAACGGCCGGATGACAGCCCGCTTGCACCGGACGCGGGGCGGGACTACCTTGATCACAAGTTGAGTTGGAGGGCGGACGAAGATGGCGCCCAAGCGTCCCGATGGTGCGGGCGCGTTCCCGATACCGGTAGATACCCCCGCGCCAGACACGCCGGACCCGGCGGAGCTTTACGCTGCGCTGGACCTCGGCACAAACAGCTGTCGCATGCTGATTGCCCAGCCAAAGGGCAACCAGTTTCATGTGGTGGACAGCTTTTCCAAGTCGGTGCAACTGGGCAGCGGGCTGGAGGCGTCCGGGCGGCTGTCGCGCGCCTCGATCTCGCGCACGGTGCAGGCGCTGCGGATCTGCAAGGGCAAGCTGGAGCGGCACAACGTGGCGCGCATGCGCCTGGTGGCGACCGAAGCCTGCCGACGCGCCAAGAACGGCGCCGACTTCATCCGGCTGGTCACGCGCGAGACCGGCATGAATCTGGAAATCATCGAACCCGAGGAGGAGGCGCGGTTGGCCGTCGTCTCTTGCGCGCCGCTGGTCTCGACCCGCACCGAGCAGGTGCTGGTCGTGGATATCGGCGGCGGCTCGACCGAGCTTGTGTGGATCGACCTGTCCTCGGTCCCGCGGCTGGAGCGGCCGCGGGCGATCATGCGGCTTCACGCGGGCTTCCAGTCCGCGCCCAGCCCCTTTGCCGCGGCCCGCGTGGTGGACTGGATCAGCGTGCCGCTGGGCGTGGCGACGCTGAAAGACCAGTTCCACGACGTCGAGGACGACGCGGCCCGCTTCGCGCTGATGAGCTGGTTCTTCGAGGAGAACCTGACCGATTTCGCCCCCTACGCCGCCGAGCAGGAGCGCGAGGGTTTCCAGATCATCGGCACCTCGGGCACTGTGACGACGGTGGCGGCCTCGTTCCTGGGGCTCAGGCGCTATGACCGCAACAAGGTTGACGGGCTGCGCATGACCTCGGACCAGATCGACCGGGTGATCCGCAACTATCTGGCGC
>JBAVQZ010000061.1:0-2352 GCA_049694515.1 Paracoccaceae bacterium
GGGCTGCACCGTGGTCGCGCATCCCTCGGGCGAGACGCCGTTCTCGGCGCTGGCGCTGGCCGAATTGGCCGAGCGTGCGGGACTGCCGGCGGGCGCGTTCAACGTGGTGACCGGTAAGGCATCCACTGTGGTCGAACCCTGGACGGCCGATCCCCGCGTGCGCGCGCTGTCCTTCACCGGCTCGACCGATATCGGCAAGCTGCTCTACCGCCAGTCCGCCGACACGGTGAAACGGTTGGTGCTGGAGTTGGGCGGCCACGCGCCCTTCATCATGTTCGCCGATGCCGACATGGATCAGGCGGTGGAAGAGGCGATCAAGGCCAAGTTCGCCACCTCGGGGCAGGACTGCCTGGGCGCCAACCGGTTCTATGTCGAGCGGTCGGTCTATGACGAATTCTGCGACCGCTTCGCCGCGGCGACCGCAAGGCTGACCGTGGGCCGCGGCCTGGATGACCCCGAGATCGGCCCGCTGATGAACGAGAAGGCCGTCGCCAAGCAGGAAGAGCATGTCGCCGACGCGCTGGAAAAGGGCGCGCGGCTGATGGCCGGTGGCAACCGCAACCCGCTGGGCCCGCTCTTCTATCAGCCGACGGTGCTGGCAGACGTGCCCGACGAGGCACTGATCATGCGCGAGGAGACCTTCGGCCCGGTCGCCGCGATTACCCCCTTCGACAGCGAAGAGGAGGTGCTGAAACGCGCCAACGCCACCGAATACGGGCTCGTGGCCTATCTGCACACGATGGACCCGCGCCGCATCTACCGCGCCTCCCGCGCGCTGGAATTCGGCATGGTCGCGGTCAACCGCACCAAGGTGACCGGCGCCCCGATCCCCTTCGGCGGCTACAAGCAGTCCGGCGTGAACCGCGAGGGCGCGCGCCTGGGGATGGAGGCCTTCACCGAGGTAAAATACGTCTGCCGCGATTGGGCCTGACGGAATTCTGCAAGAAAAGAGGAAGAAATGCTGAAAAACGATCTGCTCGAGCAATGGGACCGGGACAACTTCTTTCACCCGTCCACTCATCTGGCCCAATTCGCGCGGGGCGAGGCGCCGCAGCGCGTGGTGACCGGCGGCGAGGGCGTGTTCATCGAGGACCGAGAGGGCAACCGCCTGCTGGACGCCTTCGCCGGGCTTTACTGCGTGAACGCGGGCTATGGCCGCACCGAGATTTCCGAGGCCATCGCCGAACAGGCGCGCGAACTGGCCTATTACCACGCGTATGTCGGCCACGGCACCGAGGCCAGCATCACGCTGTCCAAGATGATCCTCGATCGCGCGCCCGAAGGGATGTCCAAGGTCTATTTCGGCCTCGGCGGGTCCGACGCGAACGAAACCAACGTCAAGCTGATCTGGTATTACAACAACATACGCGGCCTGCCCGAGAAGAAGAAGATCATCTCGCGCTGGCGCGGCTATCACGGCTCGGGGCTGATGACCGGCTCGCTGACGGGGCTGGAGCTGTTCCACAAGAAGTTCGACCTGCCGCTGAGCCAGGTGATCCACACCGAGGCGCCCTATTACTTCCGCCGCCCCGACCTTGACATGAGCGAAGAGGCGTTCAGCGCCTGGTGCGCCGCCGAGCTGGAGCAACTGATCGAGCGCGAGGGCGCCGACACCATCGCCGCCTTCATCGGCGAGCCTGTGCTGGGCACGGGCGGCATCGTGCCGCCGCCGAAAGGCTACTGGGCCGCGATCCAGGAGGTTCTGGATCGCCACGACATCCTGCTGATCGCCGACGAGGTCGTCACCGGTTTCGGGCGGCTGGGCAGCATGTTCGGCTCGGACCATTACGGGATGAAACCCGACCTGATCACCATCGCCAAGGGGCTGACCTCGGCCTATGCGCCGCTGTCGGGCTCCATTGTCGGCGACCGGATGTGGAAGGTACTTGAGCAGGGCACCGACGAGAACGGCCCCATTGGCCACGGCTGGACCTATTCGGCGCACCCGATCGGCGCCGCGGCGGGCGTGGCCAACCTCAAGCTGATCGACGATCTGGGGCTGGTGAAGAATGCGGGCCAGACCGGCGCTTATCTCAACAAGGCGATGCGGGACGCGCTGGGCGATCACCCCAATGTCGGGGACATCCGCGGCGAAGGGATGCTCTGCGCGGTCGAACTGGTCGAGGACAAGGCCGACCGGGTGTTCATGGACCCGTCGAAGAAGGCCGCGGCGGGCATCGTCGGCGCGATGGCGGCTGACGGCGTGATCGCGCGGGCGATGCCGCAGGGCGACATCATAGGCTTCGCCCCGCCGCTCTGCCTGAGCCGGGAAGAGGCCGATCAGATCGTCGCCGTCACGGCCAAGGCGCTCAAGGCGCAGCTGGGCTAGGCCGGGCGCGCCGGGGCCTGAGC
>JBAVQZ010000062.1:0-2534 GCA_049694515.1 Paracoccaceae bacterium
GGTCTGCTCCCCCTGCGAGGTGATCTGCGTCTGTTCGGTCTGGATGGCGGAGAAGTCCGGCAGGTCGGGCAGGTATTCGGCCTCGGCCTGGGGCGTGACACTCTCACGCGCCGGAAAATAAAGCGAGAAGCAGGTCCCCTCGCCCGGCGGCGAATCCACGAAGATGAACCCCCCGGACTGCTTCACGATGCCATAGACGGTGGACAGGCCAAGCCCCGTGCCATCTCCGGTCTTCTTGGTGGTGAAGAACGGCTCGAAAATCTTGGTCAGCTTGTCGGGCGGGATCCCCTCGCCGGAATCGATGACACGCACCAAGACGTAATCGCCGGGGGCCACGACCGCGCGATCCCGACGCAGTTCCTCGTCGAGCCGGTGCATCGCGGTTTCGATCCGGATCTCGCCGCCTTGCGGCATCGCGTCCCGTGCGTTGACGACAAGGTTCATGAGGACCTGTTCTAGCTGGCGCTTGTCGGCACGGATCGGCACGAGTTGCGGATCGTGCGAAACACTCAACGAGACACGCTCGCCCACCAAGCGGTTGAGCAGGTGAATGAGGTCGGCAAGCGTCTCGTGAAGGTCGATCACCTCCGGGCGCAGTGTCTGCTTACGGGAGTAGGCCAGAAGCTGCCCGACCAGACTGGCTGCTCGATTCGCGTTTTGGTTGATTTGCATCAGGTCTGCATAATCCGGATCCCCCTGATCGTGACGCAACAAAAGCAGGTCGCAATGCCCTGAAATCGCAGTCAGAAGATTGTTGAAATCATGCGCGACGCCACCGGCGAGTTGACCTATGGCCTGCATTTTCTGGCTCTGGACGAACTGAGCCTCCAGGGTTTTCAACTCGGTCGCATCATGCAGCACCGCCACCAGCCCCGTTTCGCCATTCTCGACGATGCGTTCCAAAGTGATCTGGACATACAAATCCCGGTCGTCTCGGCGGACCCGCAAAACCTCGGTGCGCTTGGCTACCCGGCGCTCGACCACTTCGCCAAGCCAGTCGCGCACCGAGCGGCCCAGCCCCTCGACGAGGTCGGCCAGGTTGGTCGCGTCCGCCGGCGCCCCCAGAAGATCGCGGGCGCGCCTGTTGGCGTTCACGATATCACCCTGCGGGGTCAGCTTGAGAAGCGCCACCGGAAGCGCCTCGGCAAAACCGTTTTCGCCGCGATGCACGGTTTCGTCGCGCGCCACTGGAAAAAGATAGATCTCCCGGCGGCCGCTCTTGGCGTCAAGCGCGAAGACACGCGCATCGAGCGGCCCGTCGGCGCCGGCGACTTCGACCACCTCGCCGCAACGCAGGGGCAGATCGTCGAAGATCGCTTCAAGAGATTTTCGGCGCCCACCGAGAAACCGCCGGGCCGCTTCGTTCATGAAAAGGATCGTGTCGTTGCGCCCGACGGTCATCATCGGCAGTCCCAGCGCCTCAGCTCCGCGCCCACCGCCGCGCTCCTGCATCTCATCGAGCCGCCAGAAACAACCGCCCCGCGACAGACGGTGCACACAGATCCGCAGATGCCCCTGGCGCGTGACCACGTCCTCTCGCGCAGCGCCCTCTGCCTGGGCCCGCGCCTGCAACCGGTAGATAACCGCGGCCGGGTTGGCGAAAAGCTCTCCAAGAGCGCGGACCAGCGTTTCCGCGCGCGCGTCGGGAAATCGCGTCTGCGCGGCGTCGTTCCGCCAGATGACCGCGCCGTCGTCGTCGGTGACGAAGCCGGGTGTCCTGTCCGATCCCGCGAACTCCCGCGCAAGCGAATTGGTGCTCCGCGCGCCCTGCCGCGCCAGCAGCCGCACCAGCAGCGACACCGCCGCCAACGTCGCGGACGCCCCGGCCAGCGCAATCCCGAAAACCGGATCGGGCACGTAAAACGCCACGGTCATGAGCGCCAGCGCGAAAAGCAGTATCTGCGCCCATCGCCCGGAATACGTCGCGGCGGTGCGCAGGAGCGGATTTTGGCTGAGCTCCGGGTGCGACACCCCTGACCTCCGTTGCGTTTCAGATCTCCGCACTGTTCGCGCGATTCCGTTAAACGCGCGTTAATCGGCGGCAGATTAGCAACTCCAGGTTGTCGGTAAAACCCTATGACGTGCGCAGCAGCGAAGCGCTGTAAAAACCGTCGCCGCCGTCGAGCGGGGTGAACCGGCGCTCGCCCGAGACGCGCCAGCCCGAGTGCCGCGACATGAAACCCGCGATCTGCGCGCCGTTCTCGGCCTGCAGCATCGAACAGGTGGCATAGGCCAGCACGCCGCCCGGCCCTACCAGTGTTGCGGCGCGGTCGAGGATCTGCGCCTGCGTCGCCACCAGTTCGTCCAGTCCGCCCTCCGTCAGGCTCCATTTCCCTTCGGGGCTGCGCCGCCACGCCCCGCTGCCCGAACAGGGCACGTCGCACAGCACCAGGTCATAGGGCGCCTGCGTCTCGGGCCGGTCCAGCAACGTGACATCGACCCCGGCGCGTTTAGCCCGCGCCGGCAGATCGCGCATCCGCTGCGGCAGCGCGTCGTGCGCGAAGAACCGCGCCGCAACGCGCCCGGCCATCGCC
>JBAVQZ010000063.1:0-12438 GCA_049694515.1 Paracoccaceae bacterium
TCCCAGCCCTGGCACACGCCGGCCTCTACGGCCACGCGCACCGGCCCGCCGGGCAGCACGCGCTTGCGATAGGCGGCGTCCTGCTGGGCGAACAGCTCGAAGCACGGCATGGAAACGACGCGGGTGCCGATCCCCTCGGCCTCCAGCATCTCGCGCGCCTGCATCGCGATCGAAACCTCGGACCCGGTGGCCATCAGGATCGCCCGGCGCTTTGAGGTGGCGTCTGCCAGCACATAGGCGCCCTGCGCGGCGAGGTTCTTGTTCTTGTGCTCCAGCCGGACGGTGGGCAAACCCTGCCGGCTGAGCGCCAGAACCGTGGGCATGTTCCGCGCGGTCAGCGCGATTTCCCAGGCCTCGGCGGTCTCGATCGTGTCGGCGGGGCGGAACACGTTCATGTTGGGCGTGGCGCGCAGCATCGCGACATGCTCCACCGGCTGGTGAGTCGGGCCGTCCTCGCCCAGGCCGATGCTGTCATGCGTCATGACATAAGTGACCGGCACCCCCATCAGCGCCGACAGTCGGATCGCCCCGCGCGCGTAGTCGGTGAAGCACAGGAAGGTGCCGCCATAGGGCCGCACGCCACCATGCAGCGCCAGGCCGTTCATCGCCGCGGCCATGCCATGTTCGCGGATGCCGTAATAGATGTAGCGTCCGGCGCGGTCGCTCGGCTCGAACACGCCCAGATCGCCGGTTTTGGTGTTGTTCGAGCCGGTCAGATCGGCTGAGCCGCCGACGGTTTCGGGCATGACCGGGTTGACCAGTTCCAGCACCATCTCGCTCGATTTACGGGTGGCGACCTTCGGGGCCTCCTCGCTTATCTGCTTTTTCAGCGCCTTGATCGTGGCCGAAAGTTTCTTCGGGGCCTCGCCGGCGAGCGCCCGGGTGAATTCCTTCTGCCGCGTGCCGTTCATCTTGACGAAGCGCTGCTCCCACGCGGCGCGGTCGGTCGCACCTCGGCTGCCGATCGCCTCCCAGGCGTGCTTGATCTCTTCCGGGATGGTGAAGGCCGGGCTGGTCCAGCCATAGGCGGCCTTGGTGTCCGCGATCAGCTGCGCGTCCGTCAGCGCGCCATGCGCCTTGGAGGTGTCCTGCGCCGAAGAACCCAGCCCGATATGCGTCCTGCAGGCGATCATCGAGGGCAGGGGCGAGGCCTTGGCCTGTTGAATCGCCCGGTCGATCTGGTCGGGGTCGTGGCCGTCACATTCGACGACATGCCAGCCGGAGGCCTTGAAACGCGCCACCTGGTCGGTCTTGTCCGACAGCGACACGCTTCCGTCGATGGTGATGCCGTTATTGTCCCAGAACACGATGAGCTTGCTCAGCTCCTGCCGGCCGGCGAGGCTGATCGCCTCCTGGCTGACGCCCTCCATCAGGCAGCCGTCACCGGCGATGACATAGGTGTGATGATCCACGATCTTCTCGCCGTAGCGGGCGCGCAGGATCTCTTCGGCGATGGCGAAGCCGACCGAGTTGGCGATGCCCTGGCCCAGCGGGCCGGTCGTCGTCTCAACCCCGGCGGCGTGGCCGTATTCGGGGTGTCCGGCCGTGATCGAGCCGAGCTGGCGGAAATTCCGGATCTGCTCCAGCGTCATGTCCTCGTATCCGGTCAGGTAGAGCAGCGCGTAAAGCAGCATCGAGCCGTGCCCCGCCGACAGGATGAAACGGTCGCGGTCGGGCCAGTCGGGCCGGGCCGCGTCGAACTTCAGATGCTTTTCGAACAGCACCGTGGCGACATCGGCCATGCCCATCGGCATGCCGGAATGGCCGGAATTCGCGGCATGGACCGCGTCCATCGCCAAGGTGCGGATGGCGGCGGCCTTCATCCAGTGATCGGGGTGGGCTTCGGCGAGAGCTTTGATGTCCACGTTCGGGGGTCCTTCCTCTTGCGGGGCGTCGCGTTGCAAGCGTGATAGCAGCGTGGCGCGCAAGATCAAGCGCGGGGAGTAAGGCATTGACGGGAAAGGGGGCGCATTTCCTTCTGCCATTCGGTAAGATTGTCGGAAGAGGAAAATCCGCCCCGATTCGCGCCGCGGCGGGACGAAGGATTAACAGGGCCGGGAACAGGCAGAGATGAGCGATATCAGCGAACTGGAACGCCGGATCAGCGCCGCGCTGGAACGGATCGGGGCAGGGGCAGAGGCGCTTGCCGCCGCCCGCGCGAAGGCGGCCGAAGAGGCCGCGGCGACGCAGCCCGCGCAGGAAGATCCGCAACTGGCCGAGATGCGCGACGCGCTGGAGGCCGAGAAAACCGCCAACGCCCAGCTCGAGGAACGGGTCAAGGCGATCCGGGACAAGCAGGAAAGCCAGGTCGCCCATCTTGAGGAGCGAGTTGCGCGACTGACCGCGCGCAGCGCCGAGGTCGAGGCCGAGGTCGAGCGGCTGCGCCGCGTCAACACCAAGCTGCGCGAAAGCAACAAGGCGCTGCGCGAGGCCAATGCCGAAGGGCTGGGCGACGCGCATCTGATCAACACCGCGATGCAGACCGAACTGGACGCGCTGCGCGTCCAGCGGGAGGCCGATCGCAGCGAACTGGACCAGATCATCGGCGAACTGGCGCCGCTGACCGGGGAGGACACCCATGCCTGACGTGCAGATCACAATCGGCGGGCGCAGCTTCGAAGTGGCCTGCCAGGACGGCGAAGAGCAGTATCTTCAGGCCGCGGCCCGGCTTCTGGACAACGAGGCCTCGGTTCTGGTCAGCCAGATCGGGCGGCTTCCCGAGGCGCGGATGCTGTTGATGGCGGGGCTTATGCTTGCCGACAAGGCCGCCGGGCTGGAGGAAAAGCTGCGCGACGCCGAAGAGGGGTTGGGCCAGAAGGAATCCGAACTGGAAGACCTGAAGGCGAAGCCCGCACCGGAACCCGACAGGGTCGAGGTGCCGGTGATCCCGGAAACCGTGACCGAAAGCCTTGCCGAGATCGCGGCCCGCGCCGAGGCGCTGGCCGACGAGTTGGAGGAGAAGGCCGCGGGTTGAAATCGCCCGCGCGCCCTGGGTGGTCAGGCGTTGGCTTCGCGGATCTTCTCGGCCGCTTCCTTGTCATAGGCGACGCCCTGCTGCTCGAACAACTGGTCCAGTTCGCCCGACAGGGTCATCTCGGTGATGATGTCACAGCCGCCCACGAATTCGCCATTGACGTAAAGCTGCGGGATCGTGGGCCAGTCCGAGAAGTCCTTGATGCCCTGGCGGATGTTCTCGTCGGCCAGCACGTTCACGTCGGTGAAATTCACGCCCATGAAGTTCAACACGCCCGCCACGCGGGAGGAGAAGCCGCATTGCGGCATTTCCTTGGTGCCCTTCATGAACAGCACGACGTCATTCGTGGTGATGGTGTTCTGGATCTGGTCTTTGACGTCCGTCATCTCATTTCCTTTTCTTGCGTGCGCCAGGCACGAAGGCCTTCGCGTATTTCTGCGGGTCTCGGGTCACCCGCGTGATCGAGGAATGGCCGCCGCCCGGACCGCCGGCCATATAGCCGCCATCGACAAGCTGATCCCCTTCGCCCGGCTCGACGCCGCGGGTGCCCTGCGCGGCATCGGCCCGCAAGGCCCGCCGCACAAGAACGCCCGTCACAAGGGCGATCAGCCCCAGCAGCAGGATCAGCGACCAGCTCATTCCGGCGCCTTGGTGGTCAGCGCCAGCGCGTGCAGCGCGCCGTTGTTGCCGGCCATCTTGTCCTTGAGCGCGGCATAGACGGCACGTTGCTGCTGCACCCGGTTCTTGCCGCGGAAGGATTCGTCGACAACCTCGGCGGCCCAGTGGTTTCCGTCCCCCGCCAGATCGGTGATCGTGATCGTGGCCGCGGGAAAGGATGCCCGGATCAGATCCTCGATTTCCTGTGCTTCGATGGCCATTCGGTTTGTCCTTCGCCTGTTATTCAAAGATGTAGGTGACGTGCGGCTTTCAGGCAAGCGTCAGGCAAGGGCCGCGGCGAAGGCGGAGCGATAGAGCGTCGCCAGATCCGCCATCGGCGCCTCGTTCGCCCCGAACTTCACCGTATCGCCGCCGAACCGGCCCGCCGTAACGATGGGAACGTTGGCCTGGCCCGCCGCGACCATCAGCGCCTCGGCCTGGTCGAAGCTGCACGCGATCAGGTAGCGGGCCTGGTCCTCGCCGAACAGCGTCGGGGTGTCGCCCGCGTCGAGATGCACGCCGACGCCGCCGGCCGCTGCCATCTCGAAGGCTGCCAGCGCCAGTCCGCCGTCGCTCAGGTCGGTGCAGGCGGCGATGTTGGCGCGGTTGTCGCGGATGAAATCGCCGTTGCGGCGCTCGGCTTCCAGATCGACACGCGGCGCGTCGCCGTCCTCGCGGTTGAACACCTCGCAAAGCAGGGCGGATTGGCCGAGATGACCGTGGCTTTCACCGATCAAGAGGGCAATCTGGCCGTCCTCGGGCGTGCCATGGATGATCTCGTCCAAATGCGCCAGCAGGCCGACCGCCCCGATCGTGGGCGTGGGCAGGATCGCGCGGCCGTCGGTTTCGTTGTAGAGCGAAACGTTGCCCGACACGATCGGCATGTCCAGCGCCGTGCAGGCCGCGCCGATCCCCTTGATGGCGCCGACAAGCTGGCCCATGATCTCGGGCTTTTCGGGGTTGCCGAAATTCAGGTTGTCGGTGGCCGCCAGCGGCTTCGCCCCCACGGCGCAGAGGTTGCGAAACGCCTCGGCCACGGCCTGCTTGCCGCCCTCGACGGGGTTTGCGCGCACGTATCGCGGTGTCACGTCCGAGGTGAAGGCCAGCGCCTTGTCGGTGCCATGCACCCGCACGATCCCCGCGCCCAGGCCCGGCACGCGCACCGTGTCGGCCATCACCTGGCTGTCATATTGCTCGTAAACCCAGGTCTTCGCGGCGTAGTTGGGCGACGCGATCAGCGCCTTCAGCCCGTCGATCGGGTCGATTCCCGGAACGTCGTCCATCGCAGGGGCGGCGGGCGTTTCCTGCCACGGGCGGTCGTATTCCGGAGCGGTGCCGGACAGCGCCTTCAGCGGCAGGTCGGCCTTCACCGCGCCGCAATGCTTCACCAGGAACCGGTCCTCGTCGATCGTGTGGCCCACAATGGCGAAGTCCAGATCCCATTTCTCGAACACCGCCTTGGCCGCCTCCTCCTTCTCGGGGCGCAGAACCATGAGCATCCGCTCCTGGCTTTCCGACAGCATCATCTCGTAGGCGGTCATGTTCTCTTCGCGCACCGGCACCGCGTCCAGGTCCAGCTCGACGCCCAGATCGCCCTTGTCGCCCATCTCGACCGCCGAGCAGGTCAGCCCGGCTGCGCCCATGTCCTGGATCGAGATCACCGCGCCGGTGGCCATAAGCTCCAGCGTGGCCTCCATCAGCCGTTTCTCGGTGAAAGGGTCGCCCACCTGAACGGTGGGGCGCTTCTCTTCGATCGTGTCGTCGAATTCGGCGCTGGCCATGGTGGCACCGCCGACACCGTCGCGCCCCGTTTTCGCGCCCAGATAGACGACCGGCATCCCGACGCCCGAGGCGGCCGAGTAGAAGATCTTGTCGGCGTCGGCCAACCCTGCGGCGAAGGCGTTGACCAGGCAGTTTCCGTTATAGGCTGCGTGAAAACGGACCTCGCCAGCCACGGTCGGTACGCCGAAGCAGTTGCCGTAGCCACCGATGCCTTCGACCACGCCATGCACAAGCTGGCGGGTCTTGGGATGATCGACCGCACCGAAGGACAGCGAATTCATCGCTGCGATTGGGCGGGCGCCCATGGTGAAAACGTCCCGCAGGATGCCGCCGACGCCGGTGGCCGCGCCCTGGTAGGGCTCGATATAAGAGGGGTGGTTGTGACTCTCCATCTTGAACACGACAGCCTGGCCATCGCCGATATCGACGACACCGGCATTTTCGCCGGGGCCGCAGATTACCTGGGGGCCCGTGCTGGGCAGCGTCCGCAGCCATTTCTTGGATGATTTGTACGAGCAATGCTCGTTCCACATCGCCGAGAAGATGCCCAGTTCAGTGAAGCTGGGCGCGCGATTGAGCAGCCTGATGATCTCGGCGTATTCCTGCGGGTTCAGCCCATGGGCTGCGATCAGATCGTCGGTGATATGCGGCTCTTGCATCCGGTCCCCCTGCGATTGCCGCCCTCATATTGCATGGGCCGCCCAAGGGGAAGGGGCAAGCCCGCCCGAAAAGGCATCCCGGGAACGCTGATCTTCCGGGCGCCGCGCAATGCCGGGCGCCGATATTCCGGGCATTGCGTTCACGGGCACCTGGCGGGTGCGCAAAAAAAATGGCCGAGACAAAGCTCGGCCAAAGTCCAACAGGGAGGTAAAGACCAGCAAAAGTTGCTGTCTTCAAGAGCCGAATTAGGCTTACCGGCGCGCCGGTTCAAGAAAAAAATTGCCGCAGCTGCATCATGACGGATATGCCTGTGGCGCATATCTCACATGTTGGATGCCGGTTTGTTGGGCGTAATCACCGCGTCCCGGGCATCTTTCTGGCGCTTTCTGTGCGCAAAAATCTCCTCGACGACGAAATCCCGGAACGCGGCGATCCTCTTTGATTGCCTCAGTTCTTCGGGATAGGCGAGGAAGACCGGCACCTCGTTGCTTTCGACGTCGGGAAGCACCCGGACGAGGTCCGGGAAGTCCTCGGTCAGGTAATCGGGCAGCACGCCGATGCCCAGATCGTTGATCACCCCCTGAAGGACGCCGAAATAGTTGTTGATCGTCAGAGTCGAGGGGATGTCGAAGGTCATAAGCTGCCGCACCAGCGCCGCGCCGGCGGCGACCTGCGCGGCGGTGGCGTTCTGGCAGATCAGGCGGTGGCTGTGCAATTGCTCCATCGTTTCGGGGGTTCCGCGCTCGGCCAGATAGGCAGGCGAGGCGTAAAGGCGCATCCGAACGGCCATCAGCCGTTTGCGGATCAGGTCGGCCTGGCTGGGCTCTTTCATGCGGATCGCCACGTCGGCCTCGCGCATCGGCAGGTCCAGCAGGCGTTCTTCAAGCATCAGGTCGATCTTAAGGTTCGGATAGGTCTCATAGAGCTTGGGCAGGCGCGGCGCCAGCCACAGCGTGCCGAAGCCGGTGGTGGTGGTCACCCGCAGCTCGCCGAACATCTCCTCCTCGCTGTCGCGGATGCGCGCCTCGGCCGTGTCCAGCCGTTTGATCATCGAACTGGTCGCGTCGAACAGAAGCTCGCCCTGTTCGGTGAGAATCAGTCCCCTTGCGTGACGGTGGAAAAGGGTCGTGTTCAGGCTTTCTTCCAGCGCCCGAATCTGCCGAGACACCGCGGATTGCGACAGGTGCAGCACGTCGCCCGCATGGGTCAGGCTGCCGGCATCGGCGACCGCGTGAAATATTCTGAGCTTGTCCCAGTCCATTATGCAATTCTCGTATGGCGGCTATGCAGGATTGCGAAAGATACCTACCCTTTCGAAATCCCCATTTGCAAATGAAGACTTAACGAAAATTGATTTTGTAGGTCATAGTTTTTGACCTATATTCGGAACAGCCAACGGAATTACGGGAGATGCACAATGACCAGGCAGGATGTGACCCTTCACGACCGGTTCGATCTTGAAAAATCGCCGGTCCTGCTGAACGGGACGCAGGCGCTGGTGCGGCTGATGCTGATGCAGTCGGCCCGCGACAAGGCCGCAGGGCTGCACACTTCGGGCTATGTCACGGGATATCGCGGCTCTCCGCTCGGCGCGGTGGACATGCAGATGACCCGGGCCAAGTCCGACCTCGATGCCGCCGATGTGCTGTTTCAGCCTGGTCTGAACGAGGATCTCGCCGCCACGGCGATCTGGGGCAGCCAGCAGGCCGAGCTGCGCGGCGAAGGCAAATATGACGGCGTCTATGCGCTTTGGTACGGCAAGGGGCCGGGCGTGGACCGTTCGGGCGACGTGATGCGGCACGCCAACATGGCCGGCTCCTCGCCAAATGGCGGGGTGGTCATGGCGATGGGCGACGACCATACCGGCGAATCCTCGACCACGCTGCACCAGTCGGACTGGGCTATGGTGGATGCCTATATGCCGATCGTTTCGCCCGCCGGGGTGCAGGAGATCCTGGATTACGGCCTGTATGGCTGGGCGCTCAGCCGTTTCGCCGGCGTCTGGGTGGGTCTCAAGACCATGAAGGACACGATCGAGGCGACGGCGGTGGTCGATGGCCGCCCCGACCGGATGCAATTCGTCACCCCCGACTTCAAGATGCCCGAGGGGGGCCTCAACATCCGCCTGATCGACACCCCAGTGGCACAGGAAGCGCGGATGATCGACTACAAGAGGTTCGCCGCCGAGGCCTTTGCCCGCGCGAACAGGATCGATAAACGCGTCTGGGGCAAGCCGGGCGCCAAGATCGGTTTTGTCGCGGCCGGCAAGAACTGGCTGGACCTGACGCACGCATTGCAACTACTGGGGATCGACGCGGACGAGGCCGAACGGCTTGGCATCACCACCTACAAGGTGGGACAGACCTGGCCGCTGGACATGGAGTCCTTCCACGAATGGGCCGCCGGGCTGGATCTGATCGTCGTCGTTGAAGAGAAACGCAAGCTGATCGAGGTGCAGGTCAAGGAAACGATCTTCGACGACCGCGACGGCCGCCGCGTCTATGGCTGGCACAAGGGCGACACCTGGGAGCATGGCCGCCGGCTGGAGTTGTTCCCGACGCGCTATGCGCTGGATCCGATCATGATCGCGCAGAAGCTGGGCGAGATCCTGATCGAGGAGGGGCGCGGCACGGACAGCGTGAAAGCCGGGCTGCAAATGCTTGAGGAGGCGAGGAAAGCCGACAATGCCGAGGATATCGCGGCGCGGCTGCCATATTTCTGCTCGGGCTGTCCGCACAACAGCTCGACCAAACTGCCCGAGGGCGAGCGCGCCTATGCCGGGATCGGCTGTCACTACATGGTGCAGTGGATGGACCGCGAGACCGTCGGCTTCACCCAGATGGGCGGCGAAGGCGCCAACTGGGTGGGCGAGGCGCCGTTCTCGACCCGCGAGCATGTGTTCCAGAACCTCGGCGACGGCACCTATGAGCATTCCGGGGTGCAGGCGATCCGCGCGGCGCTCGTGGCGGGAACCAATATCACCTACAAGATCCTCTACAACGACGCGGTCGCGATGACCGGCGGCCAGCCGCTGGAAGGCGGTCTGACACCGCAGCAGATCGTGCGCGAGGTCCAGGCGATGGGCGTGCGGGACATCGCGCTGGTCTATGACCCGAAGGAAGAGGTGAATCTTGACGCGATGCCCAAGGGCATCGGGATCCACACCCGCGACGAGATGCAGGAGGTTCAAGAGAAATTTAGCAAGATCAGCGGCGTGTCCGTCATCGTTTACGTCCAGACCTGTGCCGCGGAAAAGCGCCGTCGCCGCAAGCGCGGCACCTTCCCCGACCCCGACAAGCGCGTGTTCATCAACACCGATGTCTGCGAGGGCTGCGGCGATTGCGGCGTGCAGTCCAACTGCGTCTCGATCGTGCCGGTCGAGACCGAGCTGGGCCGCAAGCGCGCCATCGACCAGTCGTCCTGCAACAAGGATTTCTCCTGCCTCAAGGGCTTCTGCCCCTCCTTCGTGACGCTGGAGGGCGCCAAGATCCGCAAGGAGGCGACGGTGGATATCGACATCCCGCACCTGCCGCAACCCGAACTGCCCGCGATCGACGGCACCCATAACGTGGTGATCACCGGCGTAGGCGGCACCGGCGTGGTGACGGTGGGCGCGATCCTGGCGATGGCCGCGCATCTGGACGGCAAGGGTGCCGGCATGATGGAGATGGCCGGGCTGGCCCAGAAGGGCGGCGCGGTGCATATCCACTGCCGCTTGGCGAACCGCCCCGAGGACATCAGCGCGATCCGCGTCGCGACGGGCGAGGCCGACACGGTGATCGGCGGCGATCTGGTGACCACGGCGGGCGCCAAGACCGTGGGGCTGATGAAGACCGGCAAAACCGGCGCCGTGGTCAACAGCCACGAGATCATCACCGGCGATTTCACCCGCGACACCGAGTTCCGCCTGCCCTTCGACCGGCTGAAACTGGCGCTGGAGGCGCGGCTGAAGGACCGGCTGCAGATGTTCGACTATTCCGACCTGGCCAAGGCGCTGATGGGCGACACGATCTATTCCAACATGATGATCCTGGGTGCCGCATGGCAGCGCGGGCTGGTGCCGATCAGCGAAGAGGCGATCCTGCGCGCGATCGATCTGAACAAGGCCGCGGTCGAGGGCAACAAACGCGCCTTCGAGATCGGGCGTTGGGTGGTGGTACACCCCGAGGAGGCTGCGAAGGTCCTGACGCCCAACGTGGTCGAGAAGCCGAAGACGCTGGACGACAAGATCGCCTTCCGCGCCGACCACCTGACCGCCTACCAGGGCAAGCGGCTGGCCAAGCGTTACCGCAAGCTGGTGGACCGCGCCAACGACCCGCGCCTGAAGGAGGCCGTGGCAAAAGGCTATCACAAGCTGCTGTCCTACAAGGATGAATACGAGGTCGCGCGGCTGCACCTGGAAACCCAGGCCAAGGCGCGGGAGGAATTCGACGGCGATTTCCGCATGACCTTTCATCTTGCTCCGCCAATCTTCAGCAAGACCGGTCATGACGGCCGGCCGAAGAAGCGCGAGTTCGGGCCGTGGATCATGCGCGCCTACAGGGTGCTGGCGCGGATGAAGGCGCTGCGCGGCACCCCGCTGGACCCGTTCGGCCATTCCGCCGAGCGCAAGATGGAGCGCGCGCTGATCAAGCAGTACGAGGCCGACATGGAGCGCGTTCTGGCCGCGAAGCCCGAGCTGATGGACGCCGCGGTGGCGCTGGCCGAGCTGCCGCTTCAGATTCGCGGCTTCGGGCCGGTGAAGATCGAGAACGAGCGCAAGGCGGCCAAACGGCGCGAGGAGCTTCTGGCGGCGCTGGATGGTGCCGGTTCGGGGCTGAAACAGGCCGCCGAATGACCCCGGGCCCGGTCGCCTCGTAACCGCTTCTTTACTTTTCCGCCGCCGCGATTTTCGCTATGGCGCAGATCACGGGGCGCAGGAGGACAGGTGGGCTGCCATGAACCGGCATGTCGCGCGCGAGATCAGCTATGCCGGCTTGGCGCGCACGCGCGGCGGGCGGGTGCTGATCCGGGCGGTCGAGAACGCCACCGGGCGGCTGCGGCTGATCCGCCGCGCGGCCGGGTATGAGGACGAGGTTTCCGCCGGGCGGGATTTCTGGGAGGTGATGATCGGCCGCTACGGGCTGAACCTCGAGGTGGTCGGCGGCGCGTTGTCGCGCATCCCGGCCGAGGGGCCGCTGATCGTGATCGCCAACCACCCTTACGGCATCCTCGACGGGCTGATGATGGGCCATATCCTGTCGCGCACGCGCAGGGATTTCCGAATCCTGGCGCATTCGGTCTTTCGCAAGGCGGAAGATCTGGATCGCCTCATCCTGCCGATTCATTTCGACGGCACGAAAGAGGCGCAACGCCAGAACATCGAGACGCGGCGCGTGGCGCTGGATTACCTCGGCAAGGGCGGGGCGATCGGCATCTTTCCCGGCGGCACTGTCTCGACCGCGGCACGGCCCTTCTCGCCGCCGATGGACCCCGGCTGGCGCAGCTTCACGGCCCGGATGATCGCCAAGTCGGACGCCACGGTGGTGCCGGTCTTCTTCGACGGGCACAACTCGCGCTTGTTCCAGATGGCCAGCCACCTGCATTCGACGCTGCGGCTGGCGCTGCTGATCAAGGAGTTCCGCGCGCGGGTCGATACGCCGGTGCGGGTGGCGGTGGGCGAGCCGATCTCGCGCGAGCGCCTGAGCGCTTACGAGGGTCGCCCGAAAGAGATGATGGATTTTCTGCGAAAAGCCACGTATGAGCTTTCGCCAACCCCCATGAAGTCGCTCGATTACGGCTTCGAATTCGACGAGAGGCGCAGGGCGTAATGGCGGTCGGCATTTTCGATTCCGGGCTTGGCGGTCTGACCGTGCTGGACGCTGTCAGCAAGCGTTTGCCCGATGTTCCCTTCGTCTATTACGGCGACAACGCGCGTGCACCCTATGGCGTGCGCGACGCCGATGACATCTATGAGCTGACGACGCACGGCGTCGAACGCCTTTGGGCGGCGGGCTGCGATCTGGTGATCCTGGCCTGCAACACCGCCTCGGCCGCTGCGCTGCGCCGGATGCAGGAGAAATGGGTGCCCGCCGACAAGCGGGTGCTGGGCGTGTTCGTGCCCCTGATCGAGGCGCTGACCGAGCGGCAGTGGGGCGACAACTCGGCCCCGCGCGAGGTGGGCGTGAAGCATGTGGCCCTGTTCGCCACGCCCGCCACCGTCGCCTCGCGCGCCTTCCAGCGGGAACTGGCCTTCCGCGCAATCGGCGTGGATGTCGAGGCGCAGCCCTGCGGCGGGCTGGTCGACGCGATCGAGCAGGGCGATGAGATGCTGGCCGAGGCACTGGTGCGTTCCCATGTCGAGGCGCTGAAGCGCCGGATGCCGC